>NZ_JAIVPF010000032.1:0-121430 GCF_053528595.1 Leucobacter sp.
ATCATCATGGGTGTGGTCGCGCTGTCGATGTTCGGCACGTTCTCCCTGCTGCCGCTGTACCTGCAGAACGTCGCGGGCCTCGACCCGACGGCCGCCGGCCTCGTGCTGCTGCCCGGCTCGGTGCTCATGGGGCTCCTCGGGCCGGTCATGGGGCGCATCTACGACGCGCGCGGGCCCAGGACGCTGCTGGTGCCCGGCACGATCCTGATCGCGGTGTCGCTGTTCACCTACTCGACGGTGGGCGTGCACACCCCGATGTGGTTCCTCGTGATCGTGCAGATCCTGATGTCGCTCGGCCTGGCCGGTTCGTTCACGCCCCTGTTCTCGGCCTCGCTCGGCTCGCTCGACCGCTCGCTCTACTCGCACGGGTCCGCCGTGCTCAACACGCTGCAGCAGGTCGGGGGAGCCGCGGGAACCGCGGTGCTCATCTCGATCTACTCGACGTTCCTGCACGCGGGCGAGGCCCGCGGACTGCCGACCGCGGAGGCCGGCGAGCCCGGGGCGCACGCGGCGTTCCTCGTGGCGGCGTGCATCGCGGTCGTGCCGGTCGTGCTGGCGTTCTTCGTGAAGAAGCCCGCCGATCAGGAGGCCGGGGCGCCCGCGGGGCACTGATCCCGGCGCCCTCGGGCAGGCCGCGCCTACCCGAGGGCGCTGATGGAGCGCCGCACGGCCTCGGCCAGCTGGCGCACGGCGGCGGACGGGCCGCCGGGCCCCGCCGGCGCCGCGAGGAGCAGCTCGCGCGCGAACCGCGGATCGTCCACCGGCCGGAGCACCACTCCCTCGGGCGGCTGATTGCCCACGAGGCTGGGCACGAGTGCGACCGCCATGCCGGCCGCGACGAGTCCGAGCACCACCGAGTAGTCGTCGGTGCGGATCGCGACGTCGATCTGGTGCCCCTCGGCCTGGAACACCTCCCGTACGAGGTCGTCGAGGGTGTCGCCCGGGGTCGACCCCATGACCCAGCTCTCGCCCGCGAGCGAGAGCAGCGCCTCGTGGTCGAAGGTGCGGTGCCGCGCGGCCGGATGGGTCGCGGGCAGCGCCACGAGCATCGGATCGGTGAAGAGGTGCGTGGTGTGCACCTCGGAGCGGAACGGCAGGTGGTATCCGCCCGCGGCGTAGACGAGGGCCGCGTCGAGGGTGTGCTGGTTGATGCGGGTGACGAGCGGGGAGAGCTCCTCGAGAGTCGCGTCGAGTTCGATCCCGAGCTCGGCGACGCGGCTCGCGATCCCGGGCAGCAGGCGGGCGGCCGCGGTCGGGAAGGTGCCGAACCGCAGCCGGATGCGGCCCAGCTGGGCGAGATCGCGCACGTCGGTGAGCGCGCGCTCGGCGAGGCCGAGGATCTCCTCGCCGCGCTCGAGCATCAGAGAGCCGGCGGTGGTGAGCTTGCTGCCCCGGGTGCTGCGCTCGGTGAGATCGGCCCCCACGAGGCGGTCGAGATTGCGCAGGTGGTAGTCGACCGTGGGCTGGCTCCATCCCAGCCGTGTGGCGGCGCGCGCCACGGACCCCTCGGCGGCGACGGCGCTGAGAGCCTGGAGCTGACGGAGATCGATCATGAGTACCCTCGGTTCTTCTGGAGCGGGTAGCGCGTTCTGAGGCGATATGTTCAATACAGTATATGGTCCCCGAAAGCCGTTTACGGGGTTCCACCCGGCGTTCGCAGCGCGGGATCATGACTCCATGCTGCATCAGGAGCCGGGTACCTCAGACGTTCGCATCGACGGCAGCGGCGCGATCGCCGCGGGGGATCGCGCGCTTCCGGAGAGCGGAGCGGCCGCGCGGGGGACGGCCGAGCGCCGGACGGTGGGGACCCGGACGGTGGGGACCCGGACGGTGGAGACTCGGCCCGCGGAGAGTGCCGGCACCCGGAGCGCTGAGCCGTTCGCGCGGCGCTTCTCGGACGAGCAGCGCCGCGCGCCCTACGCGGACGCGGTCGAGCGCTTCGGCACCTCGGAACCGCTCTCGATGATGGTGCCGGGCCACGGCAACGACCCCGAGGACGGGGGTGCGCACATCGCGCAGCTCTTCGGCGCGCGCGCGGCCCAGCTCGACGTGCCGCTCATGATCGACGGCATCGACCTCGGCGACGACTCGCCGCTCGTGCACGCGCAGCGGCTCGCGGCCGAGGCCTGGGGCGCTAAGCGCACCTGGTTCCTCACCAACGGAGCCTCCCAGGCGAACCGTACGGCGGCCATCGCCGTGCGCGGTCTCGGCGAGCGCGTGCTGATCCAGCGCAGCATGCACTCGAGCTTCACCGACGGGGTGCTGCTCGCCGGGCTGATCCCGTCCTTCGCGGCCCCCGGCATCGACGCCCGCCACGGGATCGCGCACGGTCTCACCCCGGCCGCGCTCGACGCGGCGCTCACCCGCGAGTCCGAGGCGGGGCGCGCGGTGTCGAGCGTCTACGTCGTCTCCCCGAGCTACTTCGGCTCCACCGCCGACGTGCGGGGCCTCGCCGACGTGGCCCATGCTCACGGCGCGGCGCTCATCGTGGACGGCGCGTGGGGCGCGCACTTCGGCTTCCATCCGGAGCTGCCCGAGTCGCCCGCGCGGCTCGGCGCCGACCTGGTGATCTCGAGCACGCACAAGCTCGCGGGATCCCTCACCCAGTCGGCCATGCTGCACCTCGGCCACGGTCCCTTCGCCGACCGGCTCGAACCGCTCGTGGCGCGCGCCTTCTCGATGACGGCGTCGACCTCCATGAGCGGCGTGCTGATGAGCTCGCTCGACGCCGCGCGTCGCGCGCTCGTCACGGGGGAGCAGCGGATCGGAGCCGCGATCCGTGCCGCCGGAGAGCTGCGCGAGCGGCTGCGGCGCGACCCCCGGTTCTCCATCATCAGCGACGACTTCGGAGCCTTCCCCGACATCGTCGACACCGACCAGCTGCGGGTGCCGATCGACGTCTCCGCCCTCGGGCGCAGCGGTCACTGGGTGCGCGGCCGCATGATCCACGAGCACGGCGTGTACCTCGAGATGTCCACGGCCACGAGCGTGGTGGCCGTGATCGGTGCGCTGCGCGCACCCGACCTCGATCGTTTCATGGCCGCGCTCGAGGAGGTGGCCGACGAGGCCGCGCGACTGGGGCCCGAGGACACCGGGACCTTCCCCGAGCTGCCCGAGCCGGGGGCACTGCGCATGCTGCCGCGCGACGCCTACTTCGGTGCGAGCGAGATCGTCCCCGCCCACGAGGCGGTGGGGCGCGTCTCCGCAGACACGCTGGCCGCCTACCCGCCCGGCATCCCCAATCTGCTGCCCGGCGAGGAGATCACCGCCGACACCGTGGCCTTCCTGCGCGCGGTCGCGGCCTCGCCCACGGGCTACGTGCGCGGCGCCGTCGACGCGGAGGTCGCGGGCATCCGCGTCGTGAGCTGAACAACCTCCATCCGCGCGTCAGGAGTTGTCGCCAAACTTGTCGCGAGGCAGCAACTACTGGCGCGCGTGGATGAGGGATCGTCGGTGCGAGGCGGAGTCCCCCCGGACCGTTCGGAAGGCGTGTGGTCGCCGGACTACGAACGCGGCAGGGGCCGGGATCCTCGACGGATCCCGGCCCCTGCCGCTTCTGCGGTACGCCCCGATTACTTCTTCTCGAAGAGGTTGCCCACGAGCGTCGAGCCGATCAGCACGACCGCCAGCAGCACCACACCGACGATGGAGATCGCCACGATGTCGAGCGGATCGCCCGCGGTCGAGAGCGCCGACTCCTCGTGCCCTCCGTCGTGGGCGAATGCGGGCACCGCCACGAAGACCGAGGCGAGCGCTGCGGTCACGGCGGTGGCGATGCGGGTGCGGATCTTCACGTTGTCTCCTCGGTACTTCTGCGCAGGCGGGGACCGGCTGCCGGTGGGCAGGGGCGCGGGATCGCGCCGTGCTACGCCTCTATTCTGCCCTGAAGCGCCGTGCTTCGCGAACCGACAGGCTGGGAGGGCGCGAAGGCGTCGCCGTCCGTCCGCAATAGGGTGGAGGACATGAACGCACAGCGCCAGCAGACCGCCGTCGATCGGATCGCCGAGACCTGGGTCGACACCCTCGTCGCGCACGATCCCGCGATCGGCACCTACATCGGCCGCGGGGGCGGTGGCCTCGCGGACTACTCGCCCGCGGGTGCGGACTCCCTCGCGGACGCGCAGCGGAGCGTGCTCGCGGAGCTCACCGCGACGGCCCCCGCCGATCCGGTCGACGCGGTGACCCGAGCCGACCTCACCGCCGAGCTGCGGCTCTCGCTCGCCCAGCACGAGGCTCGCGAGCATCTCCGGGACCTCAACGTCATCGAGTCGCCGACGCAGCAGATCCGCGACGTCTTCGACCTGATGCCCACCGACTCCACTGCGGACTGGGAGGTGGTGGCCACCCGGCTGCGCGCGGTGCCCAGTGCGCTCGCGGGATACCGCGCGAGCCTCGCCGCGGGCGCCGCGCGCGGGCTGGCGCCCGCGGTGCGCCAGGTGGAGGAGGTGGCGGCCCAGGCCCGCCGGACCGCAGGCACGGCCGAGGAGCCCGGCTTCTTCGGCCGTCTCGCGGCGTCGTCCGCGGAATCGGCCCCGCTCGCACTGGAGCTCGCCTCCGCCGCCGCGGCGGCGTCGGGCGCCTACACGGAGCTGGCGGAGTTCCTCGAGCGCGAGATCGCGCCGCTCGCCCCCGCGGCCGATGCCTTCGGGCGGGAGCGCTACGAGCCGGCCTCCGAGGCGTTCCTCGGCGCGCGCATCGACCTCGACGAGACCTACGAGTGGGGCCTCGAGGAGCTGGCGCGCATGGTCGCCGAGCAGGAGCGGGTCGCGGCCGAGATCGTGGGCGGAGCACCGCGGCCGGGCATCGTGGCCGAGGCCATCGCGAAGCTCGAACGCGATCCGGCGCGCAAGCTGCACGGCACCGATGAGCTGCAGCGCTGGATGCAGGAGACGAGCGATCGAGCCGTCGCCGAGCTCGGCGAGACGCAGTTCGACATCCCTGACGAGATCCGCGCGCTCGAGTGCCGCATCGCCCCCACGCAGGAGGGCGGCATCTACTACACCGGCCCCAGCGACGACTTCTCCCGGCCCGGCCGCATGTGGTGGTCGGTGCCCGAGGGCGTCACCGAGTTCGACACCTGGCGCGAGCTCACCACCGTCTATCACGAGGGTGTGCCCGGCCACCACCTGCAGATCGGGCAGGCGGTCGTCAACCGCGCCGCGCTCAACGAGTGGCGGCGGCAGCTCGCGGGCACGTCGGGGCACGCCGAGGGGTGGGCGCTCTACGCCGAGCGGCTCATGGAGCAGCTCGGCTATCTCGACGATCCGGCCGACCGCCTGGGCATGCTCGACGGCCAGCGCATGCGCGCGGCCCGTGTGGTGCTCGACATCGGCGTGCACCTGGGCAAGCCCCGCCCGGACGGCACCGGCGTCTGGGACGGCGACTATGCCCTCGGCTTCATGCGCGACAACGTCAACATGAACGACGGTTTCGTGCGCTTCGAGGTGCTGCGCTATCTGGGCTGGGCGGGCCAGGCGCCGTCGTACAAGGTGGGGCAGCGCATCTGGGAGTCGCTGCGCGACGAGGCGCGGGATCGCGCGGAGGCCGCCGGATCCGGCTTCGACGTGCGCACCTTCCACCGCGAGGCGCTGGCGCTCGGCGGGGTGCGCCTCGACACGCTGCAGGCCGCGCTGCGCGGTGAGCTGTGAGCAGCGGGAGCTCCGGGTGAACGAGGATCGCGGCGATCGGCGCCGTGCCGGGGAAGCGCGTCGAGTCGAGGCATCGCACCCCTGCCCCTGCGGGCGGGGCGAGCCGTACGGAGCTTGCTGCGGGCCGCTGCACGCGGGGGAGCCGGCGCCCACGGCCGAGCGGCTCATGCGCTCCCGCTACAGCGCGTTCGCGCTCGGGCTGGGGGAGTACCTGCTGCACAGCTGGGATCCCGCCACCCGCCCCGCCTCGATGGACCTCGACGACCCGGTCGAGTGGAGGCGGCTGTTCGTCGAGCGAGTCGAGGCCGGCGGCCCCTTCGACGCGGAGGGCTTCGTCACCTTCACCGCCGTCGGGCGCACGCCCTCGGGACGCCTCGAGCAGCGCGAGCGCAGCCGATTCACCCGCGCCGGCGACGGACGGTGGGTCTACGCGGACGGGGTCGAGCCGTAGCCGCGCCGTCGGCGCGTCAGCGGATGTAGACGTCGAGGTGGTTGCCGAAGGTGCCGCGGTCGTAGATCTTGCCCTGGTAGCCGAAGGGCGTGTCGAACACGGATCCCTTCGGCGCCGATCCGGCGAGCACGATGTAGCCGTCGCCGTCGCTCACATAGCCGTCGTCGTTGACGTGGCGGCCGGGGATCTGCAGCCCGGGTCCGGGCAGCACCTGCTGACTGTAGTAGGTGAAGCGGTAGCCGTTCCAGTTGACGGCGCCGCTGAACATGAACTGCTGCAGCGTGTACATCGCGCCATCGCCGGACGCCCTCCGGGTCTCGGGGGAGGCCGCGGTGACGCCCGTGTCGATGAGCATCTCCGAGGATGTCGCGGATTCGAGCCGCTGCCGCCCCTCGAACACCGCCGCCGCGTCGGTGGCGGCGTTCGCCATGGAGAGCGGAGCCGTGGCGACCGTTCCGAGCAGCACCATCGAAGCGCCCGCGGCACAGGCGGCGCGGGCGCGGGACCATCGGGGCGAAGCCGGGCGCACGGGAACAGCAGTCATCAGGGCTTCGATGATACCCCGGTCGCCTGGGTGCGGCTCAGCGCCCGGGTGCTCCGGGGATCCACTCGCCGTTCTCGACGCTGAACACGATGTGGGTCTCGGTGCCGCGCACCGAGGGGAGGACGGTGACATGGTCGAGCACGAAGCGGCGCAGCTCCTCGGTGCCGGCCACTGCGACCGTGACCATGAAATCGTAGCGTCCGGTCAGATTCATCACGTTCAGCACGTTCGGCTGCTGCACCATGTGCGCCATGAACTCGTCGACGACCTCCCGGGAGTGGCGGGCGAGGAACACGAGCACCACTGCGCGCAGCGCGTATCCGAGGCGGGCGTAGTCGAGGTCGAGCCGGCGCGGACCGATGACGGCGGCGTCTCTCAGCCGCCGCACCCGGTAGGCGCACGTGGACTCGGCGATCCCGAGCCGATCGGCCAGCCCCCGGTTGCTCAGTCCGGGTTCGCGGCTCAGCGCCTCGACGACGGCGTAGTCGAGGTCGTCGAGCACGGGCTGCCCGTCTTGCGGAATCGTCATGATCCATCCTGTTCTCTGCAGATGACTTGCAGAAAGCATAGTTCCAGGCCCGGATTCTTGGGTGATCGACAAGAACTCTTCCCTCGAGCTGCTGATGAGCGCATCGTGGAAGCATGGACGCTTCGAAGATGAACATCGACACGCTGGCCGTGCACGCGGGCCGGGAGGACCTCGCGTCGCTCGGCGTGCACGCCCTGCCCATCGACCTCTCGACGACGAACCCGCTGCCGGACATCGAGCGGGGCGGCGACTCCTACGAGGCGCTGGCGACGGGCGGCACCCCGCCCGAGGGCGGGAGCGCGGTCTACGCGCGGCTCTGGAACCCGACGGTCGCACGCTTCGAGTCCGGGCTCGCGCGACTCGAGCACGCCGAGTCGGCTGTCGCCTTCTCGACCGGCATGGCCGCCTTCACCGCCGCGCTGCTCGCCTTCACGGCCGCCTCGGGGCGCCGGCACGTGGTCGCGGTGCGGCCGCTCTACGGCGGCAGCGACCACCTGCTGGCCTCGGGGCTGCTGGGCACCGAGACGACGTTCTGCCGCCCCGACGAGGTGGCGGCCTCTCTGCGAACCGATACCGGGCTCGTGGTCATGGAGACGCCGGCCAATCCGACGCTCGAACTGGTGAGCATCCGCGCGGTCGTGGATCAGGCGGGCGACGTGCCGGTGCTCGTGGACAACACCTTCGCCACGCCGGTGCTGCAGAACCCGCTCGACCACGGGGCCGCGCTGTCGCTGCACAGCGCGACCAAGTACCTCGGAGGCCACGGCGACGTGATGGGAGGGGCGATCGCCTGTTCGGAGGCCCACGCGGAGCGGATCCGGTCGATCCGCGCGATCACCGGTGCCCTCCTGCACCCGCTCGCCGCCTATCTGCTGCACCGCGGTCTCACGACGCTGCCGCTGCGCGTGCGCGCCCAGCAGGAGACCGCCGGGCGGGTCGCCGCGTGGCTCGCCGAGAGCCCTGAGGTCGCGGAGGTCTTCTACCCGGGCCTGCACGGCGACCCGCAGGGCGTTCTCGGCGCCCAGATGGCCGGGCCGGGGGCGATGGTGTCGATCCGGCTCGCCGGAGGCGGGGAGGCGGCCGAGCGCCTGACCTCGGCCGTCGAGGTCTTCACCCACGCGGTGTCGCTCGGCGGGGTCGACTCGCTGATCGAGAACCCCGCGGCGCTGACGCACCGCCCGGTGGCGGGCGACGCGAAGCCCGACGCGGGCATCGTCCGCATGTCCATCGGCCTCGAGAGCGCCGAGGACCTCCTCGCCGACCTCGAGCAGGCCCTGCGGACCCCGCGGGTTCCCGAGACCCGGCTGCTCCACGCGCACGCCGGCGGAGGCGCCGGCTGACCGGAGCCGCCGAATGCCCGATCCCGCCATGGATCGGGCTCAGGCCCGCTGAGCCTCCCGGATCCAGGCCTCCACCTCGTCGGCCGTGCGCGGAATACCCGCCGACAGGTTCAGGCAGCCGTCCTCGGTCACCACGATGTCGTCCTCGATGCGCACCCCGATCCCGCGGTACTCCTCGGGCACCGTCAGGTCGTCCGGCTGGAAGTAGAGTCCCGGCTCGATGGTGAACACCATGCCGGGCTCGAGGATGCCGTCGAGATACATCTCGCGGCGCGCCTGCGCGCAGTCGTGCACGTCCATGCCGAGGTGATGGCTCGTGCCGTGCACCATGTATCGGCGGTAGTAGGCGGTGCCGTCGTCCTCGGGCAGCAGCCCCCACTCGCGGGTGCGGCGCTCGATCACCGCCATGGCGGCCTCGTGCACGTCGCCGAAGCGGATGCCGGGACGCACGATCTCACGGGCGGCGTCGGCGGCCTCGAGCACGGCCTCGTAGACGCGGCGCTGCACCGCGGTGAAGGATCCGGAGACGGGAACCGTGCGGGTGATGTCGGCGGTGTAGAGGCTGTCCAGCTCGACGCCGGCGTCGAGCAGCAGCAGGTCGCCGTCGAGCACGGGACCGTCGTTGCGGATCCAGTGCAGCGTGCAGGCGTGGGGGCCCGAGGCCGCGATGGTCTCGTAACCGACCGTGTTGCCGTCGAGCCGCGCGCGCTGGTTGAAGACGCCCTCGACGATCCGCTCCCCGCGGGGGTGCGCGCTCGCCCGCGGCAGGGCGGCGAGCACCTCGGCGAAGCCCTCCGCCGTCGCGTCGACGGCGGCCTGCATCTCGGCGAGCTCGTAGGCGTCCTTCACCAGCCGCAGCTCGGAGGCGGCGCGGGCGAGCTCGAGATCGTCCTCGGTGAGTCCGAGAGAGCGATCGTCGGCGCCCGCGGCGAACTCGGCGAGATGCGCGGTGCGGATCCCGAGCGCCGCGGCGACCTGCGCGAGCGAGGGACGGGGGCCGATCCAGAATTCGCCGATCTCGGGGTTGGCGAAGAACTCGTCGCTGTCGCGACCCGCGCGCTCGCGGAAGTAGAGGGTGGCCTCGTGGGTGGCCTCGTGGGTGCCCTCGACCGGGTCGAGCACCAGGATCGCGCCGGGCTCGGCGTCGGATCCCCAGCCCGTGAGGTGGGCGAACGCGCTGTGCGCTCGGAAGGGGTAGAAGGTGTCGTTGGATCGCTGCTTCATCGCGCCCGCGGCGATCACGAGCCGATCGCCCGGGAAGAGCGAGCCGAGGGCCGCGCGCCGACGCGCGGCATGCGGGGCGGCCGGGTGCGGATCGGGCAGGGTCTCGGGGCGATCGGCCCAGTGGGCCGAGATGTACCGGGCGAAGGCGTCCGTCTGCGGGGTGGTGCTGCGGTTGCTGTTGTCGATCTCCACCTCGTGGGTGGCCTGAGCGGTATCGGTCATGGCTCCATCCTCTCACCCCGCGCTGCCGATGCGGCCCCGCTCCGCGCGGTGCCCGGGGCGGCGCCGGATAGAATACCGGGATGGCAGCATCCGGGACGCAGCGGGGATTCGATCTGCACACCCACTCCGTGTTCTCGGACGGCACGACCCGGCCCGCCGAGATCGCCCGCGAGGCGTCGCAGCTCGGCCTGGCAGGATTCGCACTGACGGATCACGACACGATCGACGGCTGGGACGAGGCGCGTCTGGCGGCGCGGGAGCACGGCGTCGAGTTCCTCCCCGGCATCGAGATCACGACGAAGCACGCCGGCAGATCGCGGCATCTGCTCGGCTACGGGATCGAGCCGAGCGCGGGCGAGCTCTTCGAGGCGCTCGCCGAGGTGCGCACCGCGCGCCGCGCCCGTGCGCGGGAGATGGTGCGCCGCGTGTCGGCGGACTACGCGATCACGTGGGAGACGGTCGTGGGCGACGAGGACGTGCGGACCGTCGGCCGCCCCCACATCGCGGACGCCCTGGTCGCTGCGGGGTATTTCGACGACCGCAGCTCGGTGTTCGAGCAGGTGCTGCACCCGGGCTCGCCCTACTACCTCGGCACCCACGCGATCGACACCGTCGACGCGATCCGCATGGTCCGCGTCGCGGGCGGCGTCGCGGTGCTCGCGCATCCGGCGGCGTTCCGGCAGCGCCGGCCGAGTTCGGTGGACGAGCTGCGGGAGTTCGCGGCGGTCGGGCTGTGGGGGATCGAGCTGCACCACCCGGAGAACCGCATGGACTGGCTGCCGCCGCTCGAGGCCGCCGCCGCCGAGCTGGGGCTCGCGGTCACGGGGTCGAGCGACTACCACGGGGCGGGCAAGCCGAACCGCCTGGGGGAGCGGATGACCGACGCCGCGCTGGTGGAGCGCCTGCGGGCGCTCGTCGTCACGCCCCGCTGAGGCGCGCCGCACTCCCGTCTCGCGAAACCGAGCCGAGTGCTCGAACCCGAGGGTTCCAGCTCCGAAAATCCGATCGGTCTCGGAGAATCGGCTCGGTCCCGCGGGCGGGGCAGCCGCCCCGGCTCCTCAGCCCGCGCTACTCCGCTCCGGAGGCGGCCTCGGCCGCCGGAGCGCCCTCGGCCCCGGCGCCACCGGCACCGCCCGATCCGCCGCGACGGCGGCGACGGCGCCGCTTCGGCGCCGCTCCCTCGCCGGTCTCCTGCAGCAGCGGGGCGCCGGGCTCGCCGCCGCCCTCCTGGTCGTGTCCGTGCCCCTCGTGCCCGTGGGCCTCGTGACGCCCGCGCCCCTGCGGGTTCGCGCTCCGCGTGCGGCGCCGAGCGCGCTTGCGGGCCCCGTCGCCGGATGCCGAACCCTCGTCGGATCCCTCGTCGGATCGCGACGACCCGCTGCGCGGTGCCCGCTCCTTCACCGGGGTGGCCTTGAGCCGCCCCTTCGACCCCTCGGGGATGTTCAGGTCGGCGAAGAGGTGCGGCGACGAGGAGTAGGTCTCCACCGGCTCCGGCACGCCGAACTCGAGCGCCTTGTTGATGAGCGCCCACTTGTGCAGGTCGTCCCAGTCGACGAAGGTCACCGCGATGCCGGTGCGGCCCGCGCGTCCGGTGCGGCCGACCCGGTGGAGGTAGGTCTTGTCGTCGTCCGGCACCGTGTGGTTGATGACGTGCGTCACGTCGTCGACGTCGATGCCTCGTGCGGCCACGTCGGTGGCGATGAGGATGTCCTTCTTCCCGGCCTTGAAGGCCGCCATCGCGCGCTCGCGCTGATCCTGGTTGAGGTCGCCGTGCACCGAGGCCGCGTTGAAGCCGCGGTCCACCAGCTCCTCCTGCAGCTTCGCCGCCGCCCGCTTGGTGCGCATGAAGACCACGGTCTTGCCGCGGCCCTCGGCCTGCAGGATGCGTCCGATCACCTCGTCCTTGTCGAGCGAGTGGGCGCGGTAGATGATGTGCTCGATGTTGGCCTGGGCCGCACCCTCGTCGGGATCCGTCGCGCGGATGTGGATCGGCTTCGACATGAAGCGCCGCGCCAGCGTGACGATCGTGCCGGGCATGGTCGCCGAGAACAGCATCGTGTGCCGGGTCGCGGGGGTCTTCGCGAAGAGCTTCTCGATGTCGGCGAGGAAGCCGAGGTCGAGCATCTTGTCGGCCTCGTCGAGCACCATCTCGCGGACGTTGCCGAGGTTCAGGATCCGCTGGCTCGCGAGATCGAGCAGGCGGCCCGGGGTGCCGACCACGATCTGCGCGCCCGCCTTCAGCTGATCGATCTGTCCCTCGTAGGCCTTGCCGCCGTAGATGGGCACGACCGTCGCACCGCGGTTCTTCGCCGCCAGCTCGAGATCCTCGTAGACCTGTACGCAGAGCTCGCGGGTCGGAACGACCACGAGGGCCTGCACGCCGGGCTCGGGATCGGCGCCCACCCGCTGCAGCAGCGGCAGGCCGAAGCCGAAGGTCTTGCCGGTGCCCGTCTTCGCCTGGCCGATGATGTCCTGGCCGGTGAGCGCGAGCGGGATCGTCTGCTCCTGGATCGGGAAGGCCTCGATGATGCCCTGGTCTGCGAGCGAGTCGACCATGTCCTGGTCGACGCCGAGTTCGAGGAAAGTCGTCACGTTGCGTCCTATTCTGCGCCTGAAACGGCGTGTGGGTGCTGCGCGCGCATTCGCAGAGGGCGCAGCGGCGGGGGATCCGATGTCCTCCGCGGCCAATACGTACGGGGTTCAGTCTATTCCAACCTCCCCGCGGCTCGGCGGTAAGCTGACAGGGTGTTCGAGTGGATCCGTGGGCTGCGCAAGAAGAAGGCCCCAGCGCGCAAGTTGCGGGCGCGCGGCGAGGGGAGCGACGCGGAGCGCGTCGAACTCGCCGAGTTCGCCCCCGGAATGCTGCCCTTCCTCGGGTTGACGGCCTACCTGCAGCTGGAGCTGTACGAGGCCGCGACCCGTGCCGTCTCGGGCGCTCCGACCCTCGAGGCGAAGGAGGTGCTGGCGCGGGTGGCCGGGCTGACCCTCGCGAAGCACCAGCGACTCGCCGATGAGATCCGTCGGCGCGGCGAGGAGCCGCACGTGGTCATGGGCCCCTACTCGCGTGTGATCGACGAGTACGTGGAGCGCATCGACACCGCCGACTGGCATCAGCACGTGCTGTCGCTGTACCTCGTCGGCGGCCTCTTCGACGACTTCTTCGCGAGCCTCGCCGCCGGCATGCGCGACGGGTACCGGGCCGAGGCGATCGAGATCCTCAGCAGCGACAGCGGACGCGACCAGGTCGCGGTGCTGCTCGCCGACGCGCTCGCCGAGGACGACGGGCTGTCCAGCTGGCTGGCGCTCTGGGGCCGCCGCCTCGTCGGCGACACGCTGCTGGTCTCTCGTGCGGTCCTGCTGCTCAGCGAGCACCGGTCCTTCGACGCCGACGAGGTGGAGCCGGTCTTCACCGAGCTCATCGCCGATCACATCCGCCGCATGGACGGCCTGGGCCTGACCGCATGAGCGCGGCTCATCCGTTCGTCCTGCCGGAGGGTCGCAGCCGTCGCCGCGCGGGGCTTCGCCCTGCCCCGAGCGGCCTGCCGGGTCGGGACTCGACCGCATGAGCGGAGACCGGACTCAGCTCCCGGGCGGGCTCGGGAACGGGATCCGGAGCGCGGTCGCGGAATCGCCGCCGCACTGCGAGTACTTCGAGGCCGGGCGCTGCCGCAGCTGCGCGCTCATCGAGACCCCGTACGCGGAGCAGCTGCGGGCCAAGGAGCGGCGCTGCCGCGAACTGCTCCCCGGTGTGCCGGCGGATGCCTGGCTGCCGAGCGTCGGCGGCGGCGTGCGCGACTTCCGCAACAAGGCGAAGCTGGTGGTCGGCGGCCGTCCGGGCCGGGTGACGCTCGGGATCCTCGGCCCCGACGGCGAGGGCGTCGACCTGCGCGACTGCCTCATCCAGTCGCCGGGCATCCGCCGCGCGATCCCGCGCATCGCCGCCTTCGTCGAGCGGACCGGGCTGCCGCCGTACGACGTGCCGCGCCGCCGAGGGGAGCTGAAGTTCGTGCACGTCACCGAGGCGCCGCGACGCGGCGCGACCGAGGGCACCGACGCGGGCCGCGCCGCGGGTGCCGTCGACGCGGGCGGCGAGCTGATGCTGCGGTTCGTGGTGCGCAGCGAGCGGGCGCTCGCGGTGCTGCGGCGCGAGCTGCCCGCGCTGCGGCGCGCGCTCCCGGGCGTCGCTGTGGTCTCGGTCAACCTGCTGCCCGAGCACAAGGCCGTGCTCGAGGGCGAGCGCGAGGAACTGCTGCTCGGATCATCGCTCACGATGGACCTCGGGGACGGCGTGCCGCTGCACCTGCGCCCGCAGAGCTTCTTCCAGACCAACACACGGGTGGCTCGCGCGCTCTACGCGCAGGCCGCGGAGTGGGTCGCCCGCGAGGATCCCGCGTCGCTCTGGGACCTCTACTGCGGGGTGGGCGGTTTCGCGCTGCACGTCGCGAGCGCCGCGCCCGGCGGCCGCGAGAGGCGGGCCCGCCGGGTGCTCGGCGTGGAGATCAGCGAGGCCGCGGTGCGCTCCGCACGCCGCAGCGCCCGCGAGGCGGGGATCGCCGCGCGCTTCGAGGCGGCCGATGCGACGGCCTTCGCGCTGGCGGCCGATCCCGCCGCACTGCCCGAGGCCGTCATCGTGAACCCGCCGCGCCGCGGGATCGGCGCCGAGCTGTGCGGGTGGCTGGAGGGATCGGGGGTGCGGCAGGTGATCTATTCCAGCTGCAATCCCGAGAGCCTGGCGCGGGATCTCGCCGCGATGCCCGCGTATGCGGTGCGCGAGGCGCGGGTCTTCGACATGTTCCCGCACACGGCGCACCTGGAGGCCGCGGTGCTGCTGGAGCGCCGCGGCTGAGCCCGGGCCCGCATCGCACAGCCCCCGCCCGTCCTGCCGCCCTGCCCGCCCGCTCCTTGCACCCGTGGTGAGACTGAGCGAATGGTTCGAGACTGAGCGAATGGTTCGAGACTGAGCGTTCCAGCGTTGCTGCTCGGGTCGGTTTCGAGCAATCGCATCGGTTTCGAGCGAGTGGGTGCGGCGGCGAGTGGGTGCGGCGGCGCGGGTGGAGACCCGCGGCGGCGCGGAGCGGTGCATTCGATTCCGGTATGCGGGGGCGTGGGATGATGAACGCATGAACATCGTGCTGGGAGTGACCGGTGGCATCGCCGCCTACAAGGCCGTCGCGCTGGCGCGCCTGCTCGTCGAGGACGGCCACGAGGTGCACGTCGTGCCCACGGACGACGCGCTGCGCTTCGTCGGCAAGCCGACCTGGGAGGCGATCAGCCGCAATCCGGTGACCACCTCGGTGCACGAGGACGTGCCGGAGGTGCGCCACGTCGCGCTGGGGCAGCGGGCCGACCTCGTGATCGTCGCCCCGGCCACCGCGCACTCCCTTGCGCGCATGGCGGCCGGTCTCGCCGACGATCTGCTCGGCACGACGCTGCTCGCGACCCGCGCGCCGCTGCTCGTGGCGCCCGCCATGCACACCGAGATGTGGCAGCACCCGGCGACGCAGGACAACATCGCGATCCTGCGCTCGCGCGGGGTCGAGTTCGTCGGGCCCGAGAACGGGCGGCTGACGGGCGACGACAGCGGGCCCGGGCGCATGAGCGAGCCGGAGCAGATCGCCGAGCGCGCGCGACGGATTCTGAGCGACGCGGCCGACGGCTCCGGTTCGGCCGCGGATGCGCTCGGCACCGCGGATGCGCTCGGCACCGCGAGTGCGCTCGGCGCGGCGGACGCCGACGGAGCGGCACCCGGGGTCGAGACCCGGGCCGAGGCGGCGCCGCTCGCTCCGGAGGAGCCGGAGGAGCCGACCCATCCCGGAGACCTCGACGGGGTCCGGGTGCTCGTGACGGCCGGCGGCACCCGGGAGCCGATCGACCCGGTGCGCTACCTCGGCAACCGCTCGAGCGGACGGCAGGGGGTCGCGGTGGCCGCCGCGGCGGCTGATCGCGGCGCCAAGGTGGTGCTGCTCGCGGCGAACGTCGACGAGTCGGTGCTCGCCGGGGTGCGGGATCGCGGTGCCGTGCGCGTGGTCCCGATCGGCACCGCGGCCGAGCTCGAAGCCGCGGCCCACGCCGCCGCCTCGGGTGCGGAGGCGGTGATCATGGCCGCGGCCGTGGCCGACTACCGCGTCGCGGAAGTCGCGGAGCACAAGATCCGCAAGGAGGACACGGCGGGCGAGGCGCCGACGCTCACCCTGGTTGAGAACCCCGACATCCTGGTCGGCCTGGTGCGCGGGCGGCGGCCCGGCCAGGTCATCGTCGGCTTCGCGGCGGAGACCGTCGACGCCGTCGCCGAGACCGAGGCCGAGGACGAACTGCTCGAGCGCGGCCGGCGCAAGCTGGCGCGGAAGGGCGTCGACCTGCTCGCGGTGAACGCCGTCGGGTGGACGGAGGGCTTCGAGAACGACGCGAACCGGCTGTACGTGCTCGACGCGGACGGGCGGGTGGCCTGCGAGGCGTCGGGCTCGAAACGCGAGGTGGCGGATCGGCTGCTCGACGCCGTCCGCGACGAATTGCGCGCGCTGAGCCACTGATCCCCGCTCACGGAAGGCACGATCATGACCGACCCGCACCCGGGCCCCGACCACCGGCCATCCGACCGGGGCGCCGCCGAGCCCCGGGCCTCGGCGTCGTCGGCACCGGCGCCGCGGCTTCCCGCTCCCGCCGGTCCCGGAGAGCCCGCGGCTGGAAGGGCGGCCGAAGCCCCCGCACCCGCGATCCCGAAGCCGGTGGCGCAGCGGATCCGCCGCTGGATCGTGGTCGTCATCGTGGCGTCCTTCGCGATCGCGGCCGCCGCCGGCATCGCCGTGCTCCTCGGCGGCGCGACCTCGGGGCCCGCCACGAAGGTGCTCAGCACGACTGCGCTGATCGGGATCTTCAGCGTCGCAGCGCTCTGCGGCGCGGCGCTGATCGGCCGGCGGGTGCAGTGGTTCGGCTGGATCGCGGTCGGGATTGCGGTGGTGACGCTCGCGCGCCTGCTGTGGATGATCTGGATCGAACCCGAGTGGGACGAGGGGGCGTTCAAGCTCACCATCACGCTGGTGATCCTCACGGGTGCGTGCTCGATCGCGTCGCTGCTCCTGCTGCTCGTGACCCACGACCGCAGACCGGTGCGCAGCGCGCTCTTCGCGACGCTCGCCATGCTCGCCGCCGGCGTGCTGCTCACCCTCGTGCTGCTCTGGGAGCTGGTGGGCGACTACCCCGACGGGTATCTGCAGGCCACGGGCATCGTGTGGATCCTCGCCGCCCTGGGCATCGTGGTGCTGCCCGTGATGTCGCTGCTGCTGCGCTCTCCGGGCACGACGGCACCGCACGGACCCGGTGCGGCGGGCGGCGGGGGCCCGCTCACGGACCAGGGGCCGCGAGCGGACGCCGATCCCGTGCACGACCTGTCGCGGAACTCGCTCGAGCGGATCGCCGCCGCCGCCCGCGCCGAGGGACTCAGCCCCGACGAACTCGTCGAGCGCCTGCTGCCGTAGCGGTGCGGCGGGTCTAGCTGATGAAGCCGACCTTGCGGCTGCCCTCGCCGCCGAGCTCGATGTAGGAGATCGACTCGGCGTCGACGAGGTACTGACGGCCCTTGGTGTCGGCGAGCGCGATGAGCGCGGCGTCCTTGGCGACCGCGTCCTCGACGAGGGCGCGCACCTCGTCGGCCGTCGAATCGGTCTCGAACGAGAGCTCACGGGGCGAGTGCTTGATGCCGATGCGGACTTCCACGGGGTGCCTCCTCGAATGCCGCGGCGCTTGCCACGGAGCGGTCTGTGTACGACTGACTCCGAGTCTAGGGCCGAGAGCGCCCGCCGCGGCCCCACCCGCCCTCGCGTTCGCCCTCGGCGCAGCCGCGGCGCCGGAACCGGGCGATGTCGGAGGTGCTCACTAGGCTGAGCGCATGACCGGATTCGACCCCTCCCAGGCTCGCGCGCTCGAGCTCGATCCGGCGCGTCACGCCCGCATCCTGGGAGCGCCCGGCAGCGGCAAGACCCGCGTGCTGGTCGAAGCCTACGCCCGTGCGCTGCGGCGTCCGGGATGGAGGGAGGAGCACGTGCTCGCGCTCGCCCCCAGCCGCCTCGTCGCGACCGAGCTGCGCGCGGCGGTCGAGCGCAGCGTCGGCCGGGCCATCGGCGGCACTCCCGTCCGCACGGCCGCATCGCTGGGGTTCGCAGTGCTCGCCCGAGCCTCCGCCCTCGCCGGTCGCGAGGCCCCGCGGCTCCTGACCGGCACGGCGCAGGACGAGGAGATCGCCGCGGTGGTCGAGGTCGGGCTCACGGACGTGGAAACGACCGGTACGGGTGTCGCCGGGCTCTCCGCCGAGGTGCTCCGCAGCCCCGCCTTCCGGGCGGAGCTGCGCGAGCTGTGGCGCATCGCCGACGACTTCGATCTCGACGCGGCGCCGTTCGCGGAGCGCCTGCGCGGTCTGCGCGGGCGGGCGGGTGGCGAGGCCTTCACCCGGCTGCCCGAGCCGGGGCTGCTCGACCGGTGGGTCGACGGGCTGGACCTCATCGCCGCGGTGACGGATGCGCTCGCGCGCGAGCGCCCGGACGAACTGAGCTCGAGCGGGCTGCTGCGAGCGGCGGCGGCCGCGGTGCGGGCGGAGGGGGCGGTCGCCTCGGAGGCCGCCGGTGGGATCCGGCTGCCGCGGATGATCCTCGTCGACGACGCGCAGGAACTGGGGGAGGGCGAGCTCGCCCTTCTCGCGGCGTGCGCGAGCGCGGGCAGCGCCGTCTGGGTGTTCGGCGATCCCGACATCGCGACGAGCGCCTTCCACGGCGAGCGCACCGAGGCGCTCTCCCGGCTCGGTGCGGAACTGGCGCGGCGGGGCGGCGCAGGGGCGCCGCCGGCGGAGCCCGAGCAGCTCGCCGTGCTCGAGACCGTGCACCGGCACGGCACGGAGGTGCGCGGACTCGTCGGGGAGCTGACGACCCGCATCGGCGCGGCCGGCGCCGGCGAGCAGCGCGCGGCGACATCCGCGGACGACGGTGCCGCACCCGCCGCTCCCGACGCGCCTGCCCCCGCCCCGGCTACCCCCGGGGCCGCCGTTCCCGGGGCTGCCGTTCCCGGTGCCGCTGCTGCAGATACCGCCGCCGTGCAGTTCGCCGCGGCGGGTTCGCCGGCCGAGCAGCTCGGGATCATCGCGCACCGGCTCAGAGCGCGGCATCTCGGCCTGCACGGGGCTCCGCCGGTCGCCTGGCGAGACATGGCGGTGATCTGCCGCAGCCGGGCCGAGGCGTCGCGGGCCGCACGCGCCCTCGCGGCGCATCAGGTGCCCACCGGGGTGGCGGCCGGCGGGATCGTGCTGCGCGAGCACCAGATCGTGCGCGAGCTGATCCTCCTGCTGCAGCACGTGCTCGGCATCCGCGAGTTCACCGCCGCCGACGTGCTCAGGCTCGTGGGCGGCGTGGTCGGGGGACTCGATCCGGTGGCGATCCGGCGCCTGCGGGGGGCGCTCCTGCTGCAGGAGCGCCGCGAGGCGGGGGCCGAGGGGCGGGAGCCGCAGCCGATCGACGGGCTGGTGCTCGAGGCCTTCGCGATCCCAGGTGCGACTCCCGTCATCGACAGCGCCGGAGGGCGGGCGCTGCGCCGTCTCGGCCTCCTCGCGGCGGCGGCGTCGCAGGTGCTGCAGGCGGGTGGCACCCCGCGCGAGGTGCTGTGGGCGCTGTGGGAACGCACGCGCCTCGCCGAGCGGTGGCAGGACGAGGCGCTCGAGGGCCGAGGTGCGCGCGCCGACGAGGCGCATCGGTCGCTCGACGCCGTCATGGGGCTCTTCTTCGCGCTGCAGCGGCATGAGGAGCAGGACAGCGAGCAGCCGATCGCCGAGCTGCTCGAGGATCTCCTGCAGAGCGCCGTGCCCGAGGACTCGCTGGCGCAGCGCAGCCAGCGCGCGGCGGTCACGGTCACCACCCCGCAGGGGGCCATCGGCCGCGAGTTCGGCGTGGTCGCGGTCATCGGTGTGCAGGACGGGGCCTGGCCGAACCTCCGGGCGCGCGGTTCCCTGCTGGGCACCGCCGCGCTGGAGCGCTGGCTGCGCGGCGGTGAGGCGATCCCGCCGTCCCGTCGCGACACGATTCACGACGAGCTGCGGCTGTTCGCGCACAGCTGCGCCAGGGCGCGCGACGAGCTCCTCGTCGTCGCGATCGCGGACGAGGATCAGCGCCCCAGCCCCTTCTTCGGGTTCGGGCGCGATCACCTGCGCGAGGACCTGCCCAGCGCCCGCCTCACCCTGCGCGGTGTCACAGCCGAGATGCGGCGCAGGCTCGCGTGCGATCCCGCGGACGAGCAGGCGCTGCGCGCCCTCGTGGCACTCGCGGGCGAGCAGGCGACTGGCGCCCATCCCGACGAGTGGTACGGCGTGCTGCCGCCGAGCACCACGGCGCCGCTCTACGACCTCGACGGCGACCCCGAACTGCGGGTCCCGGTGAGTCCGTCGCAGCTCGAACGCGCGGAGAACTGCCCGCTCGACTGGGCGGTCGCCGCGTTGGGCGGGGGCGGCGGGAGCGTGCAGGCCGGCCTGGGCACGCTCGTGCACCACGCGCTCGAAACGGCACAGGGGCACGACCCGGAGGAACTGCTCGACGCCGTGCTGAGCGAGTGGCGCAAACTGCCCTTCGAAGCGGAGTGGGAATCGGAGCGCACCAGACGGCTCGCCGAGGCGCAGACCCGCGGTCTCGCCGCCTATCTGCGCGATTTCGAGGCGTCCGAACGGCAGCTCCTCGGTCGCGAGACCCGGTTCGCCGTGCCGATCGACCGTGCGGTGCTGCGCGGTGTGGCCGACCGGATCGAGGCGGTGCCGCGCGCCGACGGCGGTGTGGAGATCAGCGTGCTCGACCTCAAGACGGGGAGGAACCTGCCGTCCAAGGCGGACGCCGAGACTCACGCGCAGCTGCAGGCCTATCAGCTGGGCGTGACGCGGAACGCCTTCGACTTCGACCGCGCGGAAGCGCACGCGACGGAGACCTCGATGGCGGACCCGGCGGTGGACCCGGTGGTGGACCCGGTGGTGGAGGACTCGAAGGGGGGAGGGGCGGCGACTGAGACCTCGGCGGCCGAGGCCTCGGCAGCAGCCCCGGCGGCGGAGATCCCCGAACCGATGAGCGGCGGCGCCAGGCTGCTCTACGTGCACCCCGACGCCGCGAAGAAGGCGGAGTACGTCGAGCGCGTGCAGCAGCCGATCACGGAAGAGGCGGCGGAGGAGCTGGTGCGTCGGGTCGCGGAGGTCGCACGGGTCATGGCGGCCGGGGAGTACACGGCGCGCGTGGAGCATCACTGCTCCGATCCGCACCAGCCGGGCGACTGCAGACTGCACATCATCCCGGCGGTGAGCCGCGCATGAGCGACACGATGACGGCCCCCCTCGCACTCGACCGCGGCTCCCGACCCGTGTTCTCGGCCGAGCGCATCGCCCGGATCCTCGCGACCCCGCCGAAGCCGCCGGTCGTGCCCACGCCCGAGCAGCGCGCGGTCATCGAGCACCCGCTCGGCGGCAGCACGCTCGTGGTCGCGGGCGCGGGCAGCGGAAAGACCGAGACCATGGCGAATCGGGTCGTCTGGCTCGTGGCGAACGGGCTGGCGGCACCCGACGAGATCCTGGGGCTCACCTTCACCCGCAAGGCCGCGGGAGAACTGCGCGAGCGCATCACCGGCAGGCTCGAGACCTTCGCCGCACGGCTGCGCGACGCCGATGAGCGCGGAGACCTCTCGGCGGACGAGTCGGCGCGCGCCGCGCAGCTGATCGAACTGCTCGCCGATGGCCTCGACATCCCGGAGGTGAGCACCTACAACTCCTTCGCCGCGGGTGTGCTGCAGGAGTTCGGCGTCGCGGCCGGCGCGGCGTCCGGCTCGGTCGTCATCGACGAGGCGACGGCCTGGCGCATCGCACGCGAGGTCGTGCTCGAGAGCGACGATCCCGCACTCGCGAGCAGCGAGCTCGGCATCGCACAGCTGGTGCGGCACGTCCTGAACCTCGATCACGCCGTCGCGGATAACCTCACCTCCCTCGACCGCGTCGACCAGGTCGTCGAGGAGTTCGCCGGGGTACGGCGACTGCCCTACAACGAGAAGACCCCCCTCGACAGCGGCAAGATCTACGCCCCCGTGCGCGACGCGGTCGCGAGCCTGGCGGAGACCCCGCTCATCACCCGGCTCGCGCGCGCCTACGCGGATGAGAAGCAGCGCCGGGGACTCGTCGAGTTCTCCGATCAGCTCGCCCTCGCCACCCGCTCGCTCGAGCGATCGGCGGACGCGATCCGCGTGCTCCAGCGGCGCCACCGCGCCGTGCTGCTCGACGAGGTGCAGGACACCTCCGTGGGGCAGACCCGATTCCTGTCCATGATCTTCGCGGGAGCCCCCGTCATGGCCGTCGGCGATCCGCACCAGTCGATCTACGGCTGGCGGGGCGCCTCCGCCGAGGGACTGCAATCCTTCCACGTCGATTTCCGGGCACGGACCGCAGCGGTCCCGGCGCACGCGCCGGCGACGCTGACGCTGTCGACGAGCTGGCGCAACCCGGAGCGGGTGCTCGACGCCGCCAACGCCATCTCGGCCCCGCTCGCCGCGGAGGCCGCGGTCGAGGTGCCGCGCCTCGCGCCGCGCCCCGGAGCGGGGGCCGGAACGGTCGAGTGGTGCTATCCGGAGACCGTGCACGAGGAGCGGCTCGAGGTGGCCGACTGGATGCGCGCCGCCCGGGCGGCGCACCTCGCCGAGCACGGCGAGCAGCCGAGCGCCGCCGTCATCTTCCGCAAGCGCAGCCCCATGGCGGCGTTCTCTGCCGCGCTCACGGACGCGGGCGTTCCCAATCGGATCGTCGGCCTCGGCGGCCTCCTCACCACCCCGGAGGTCACCGATGTCGTGAGCGTGCTGCGCTGCCTCTGGTACGCCGACGCCGGGGGGCCGCTCATCCGGCTGCTGACCGGGCCGCGCTTCCGCCTGGGCGTCGCCGATCTCGGAGGTCTGCGCGACGCGGCCCGGTGGTTCGGCGACCGGGACGTCTCGCAGCAGCCGATCGGCGAGGCGGAGCGCTCCGCCGACAGCGTGCTCCCCGACCCCGATCGGCAGTACACCCTCATCGACGCGCTCGACCAGATCGCCTCGATGCGCGATCTCGATCATCGCGCGCTGCGGGGGATCAGCGAGACGGGACGCGTTCGCCTGCGCGAGGCGGGCCGGATGCTGGCCGGCCTGCGACAGGGCGTCGGCGGCAGCGTCGGAGAGCTGATCAGCGCCACGGTGCAGGCACTGCGCCTCGACATCGAGCTCGACGCCAACGAGGCCCGGGAGCTGGCCGGGAGCTCGGCGGCCCACGCCAATCTCGACGTGTTCGCCGAACTCGTGGAGGGCTACCTCGCGGTGGACAGCCGCGGCACGCTGGCGTCGTTGCTCGAGTGGATCGAACGCGCCACCGAATCCGACGAAGCGGCGGAGCACGTCGCGGCGCCGCAGCCCGGCACGGTGCAGCTCATCACCGCGCACGGGGCGAAGGGACTGGAGTGGGATCTGGTCGCCGTGCCCCGGCTCGTGAGCGGAGAGTTCCCGGGTACCCCGCGCACCGGAACCGGCTGGCTGCGCACCGGAGAGATCCCCGACGAGCTGCGGGGCGACGCCCCGGCCAGGCCGCAGCTGAACTGGCGCATCGCCTCCACGCAGAAGGAGCTCTGCGACCGGATCGCCGCGTACAAGGAGGAGCTCAAGGAGCGGCATCAGGAGGAGGAACGGCGGCTGGCCTACGTCGCCGTCACGCGCTCCGCCGATCGGCTGCTGCTGAGCGGATCGTTCTGGGGCGGGCAGACGCGCCCGCGCCCGCCCTCGCCCTATCTGCTCGAACTGCAGGAGGCCGGAATCGTCGCCGGTCTGCCGGAGGCCAGCGCGCACGAGAGCGATCCCAGCGAACTCGCCGAGCTCACGATGCAGTGGCCGCCGGACCCGCTCGGGGCCCGGGGCCCTGCGGTGCTGCGCGCGGCCGAGACGCTGCGCGCAGCACTCGACGCGCGCGAGCCCGGATGGGACTGGCGCGGGGACGCCGATCTCGACGAGACGGTCCGCCTGCTGCTCGCCGAGCGGCGTGCTGCGCAGGAGGCCCGGGGCGGGAGTCCCCGCGGCGGAGCGGCCCCGGCTGCTGCTGCTGCGAAGACCGCTTCGGCCGCGGCCGAAGCGGCGGAGCTCCCGGAGCGCATCACCGCCTCGACCTTCCACGAGTTCGTCGAGGACCCCGAGCGGGCCGAACGGCGGCGGCTGCGCCCGGTGCCGCAGCGCCCCTACCGGCGCACACGCATCGGCAACCGCTTCCACGAGTGGGTCGAGCGGCGCGCCACCACGGCCCGAGGCACGGCGCTACCGCTGAGCGGGCTCGAACTCGAGCTTCCCGATCCCGAGCTGACCGAGTTCGACGGTGCCGGCCTCGGATCGGCGGGCGCCGCGGACGCGGCGGGGCCGGGCGGAGAAGCCTCCGGCCCGGCTGGAGGGGCCGCGGGAGCGGTCGCGGGTGCCACGAGTGCCACTGGCGCGGAGGCCGCCGGTGCGGGGGATCCCGGGCCCGAGGACGAGGCGGCGCTGCAGCCGCTGATCGAGCAGTTCGAGCGCTCGCGCTGGGCCGACCGGAGGCCGATCGCCGTGGAGCAGGAGGTGACCCTGCCCTTCGCGGGAAGAACCCTCGTGTGCAAGCTCGACGCGGTCTACCGGGTGACGGACTCCGCGGATCCGGAGGGAGCGACCGCGCGCTACGAGATCGTCGACTGGAAGGCCGGGCGGCCGCCGCGGAACGACCGGGAGCGCGAAAGCCGGTTCTTCCAACTCGATCTCTACCGGCACGCCTACGCGCAGTGGGCCGGCATCGATCCGGCGCTCATCGACGTCTCGCTCTTCTACGTGGCCGAGGGCGTCGAACTGCGCGGCGGCACGCCTCGCAGCATCGACGATCTGGAACGGATCTGGAGGGAGGCCGCGGCCCGGCTCGCCGGGGCTCCCGAGCGCTGACTCACCCCAGTGCGTCGAGCGCGAGATCCGCGCGATCGGTGATGACCCCCGATACGCCGAGGTCGACCAGCTCGCGCATGCGCTGCGGGTCGTTCACCGTCCAGACGTGCACCTCGACTCCGTTGCGGCGGGTCTCCTCGATCAGGCGGGGGCTCAGCACGCGCAGCGGACCCCGGCGCTCGGGGATCTGCAGCGCGTCCACCTCCGAGAGCGCACGCCCGATCCGGGGGCCGGACCGCGAAGCGATCGCCGCGAGTACTGCCACGAGCCGTCGGCGTCCCGGCGAGGTCGCGGGGCGGTGGTGCGATCCCGGGACCGCGGCGGCGGCCTGCAGCGCCCGCAGCCGATACGCGTCCGAGAAGCTCGTGACGAGCACCCGGGCCCCGTGGCGGGCGACGGCGCGCCCCACGGCCTCGGCCGCCTCCGAGGCCTTGACATCGATGTTGAAGCGCGCCCGCGGGAACGCCTCGAGCGCCTGCTGCAGTGTCAGGAGGCCGCCCCGATCCGCCATGAGGGCGGTGAGCTCGCTGATGGACACCGCCGAGATCGGCCTCGGGTCGCCGACGACCCGGCGCAGATCGGCGTCGTGGGAGAGCACCACCTCGCCGTCGCTCGTGAGATGGCAATCGGTCTCGAGATACTCGGCCCCGGCCTGCACCGCCGACTCGAAGGCGACGAGGCTGTTCTCGACGACGCCGGAGGCGGCAAGCGCATCGGGCACGAAGCCGCGATGCGCGAGCACACGAGGTCTCGGAGTGCCGGAGAGATAGGGGTGGGTCATGCGTCCGTGCGTTTGACGGTCAGCGGCGCCCGGTCCGAGGACTCCGCCCGTCGGGATCCGGTGGCCCCGGCAGATCCGACGGATCGATGGGCTCCGTGAGCTGTTCCGAGGGATCGGTCGCGGCGGCGGCCCCGGTCGGGCCGGTCGCCTCGCCGCCGCCGGCGCGCCCGGGCGTCTTCTCCGAGTCGCCGTCCGCGGAGCCCCCGTCCGCGGAGGCGCGCCCGTCGGTGTCGCCCGGCTCGGAGGCGTCGGGCTCAGAAGTCCCGTCCCGCGACGCCCCGTCGGGAGCCCCGTCCTCGGGGACTCCGTTCTCGGAGGCGCCGCCGTCGCGGAGCGGCTCTACGAAGTCGGTGTCGACCCCGAACATGCGGTCCTCGTCCAGTGCCTCGTACGCTGCGGTGTCCGAGAGCTGATCGACGACCTCCGGAGTTTCGGCCAGCAGCGCGGAGACCTCGGCCTCTCCCATCGGCGCACGCGGAGCGCTCGAATCGAGCGCGCGGCCGAGCGGCCCGGCGATGCCGACCATGCGATCGAGCATCGCGATCGCGTCGTCCACGACCGAGCGATCGTGGGAGTCGACGCCGTGCAGCAGCCAGCGCGCCACCTCCAGCTCGTGGTACAGCGCGGCCCGGGTGCGCAGGTGGCTCAGCGATCCCGCGTTGCGGAGCTGAGCGTATCTCGCGAGCACGGCATCGAGCACGTCGGAGCCGGCCTCCAGCAGCCAGGATAGGTCGGCTGCGGGATCGCCCAGCGACAGCTCGGACCAGCCGAGCACCGCGGTGACGCGATCCTCCTCGACGCGCATCTGATCGGCGTCGAGCGAGCCGTGCACCATGACCGGGGAGAAGTCCCACAGCTCGGCGCTCTCGACCGTCTGCTCCCAGCGCTGCAGCACCGTCTCGGGCAGCAGCCGCGTCGCGCTCGCACGGTCGATGAGCCGCGTGGCGCGCAGCCGCAGATCCTGCGCGCTGCGCACCGGCAGGCCGCCCTGCTGCGCGACGTTCAGCGGGAGTTCGTGGATCGCCGCGATCGCCTCGGCGATGGGCTGCAGCAGGAGCGCGTCGTCGGCGAGATCCTCGGCCGTGAAGCGCGCGCCCTCCAGCATCGTGAAGACGACGGCGCGCGTCTCCCCGGCCCGGGTCATTCCGAGCGTGCGCGGTACCGCGAACGGCAGGCGGCTGCGCGGGCCCTCGGTGAGGGCCGCGAGTCCGAGCACCTCGGCGGACTGCTGCACCTCGGCGGCCTGTGAGCGCGGCACCCGCACGAGCAGTTCCTCGTCCTCGCTCGCCACGACCGCGGCCGCGTAGCTCTCGTCATCCAGATTCTCGCGAACCCCGAAGACCACGAGACCCGGCACCGCCGAGGTCGCAAGCGCGGCTAGAGTGAAAGGAATGCTGGCCATGTACTCAGGGTATGCACGTGCGGAGCCTCGGCCCACGCGCCACGCGCACCGCATCCCATACCGGACCGCGAACGACTGCACCGAGCGGATCCGGGGCGGCGTCGCGGAGGCGCCCGCGCACGAGAGGAGAAGCGATGAACCCCGATAGGCCTCCGCTCGCGAGCGGCGCCCTCGACCGCGACGCAGCGACCCGGATGGAGCCCCGCCGCCTGCGCGCCGCCTGGGCCGAGCCCGGAGCGCGGCTGCTGCGCGTACGGGGTGTGGAGATCCCCGTGCGCCGGAAAGCGGGCGCGCTGCGGCTCGCGCTGCTGCCGACCTCGGACGAGTACGCGCTGGCCGATCCCGGCAGCGGCGCGGCGCGGCACCTCTACCTCGGCCGGATGAACGGCGACCCGGTGTTCGCGATGGCGGACGACGGCGCGGCGGATGCCGATGCGGCGGACGACGGTGCGACGGACGCCGAGGATCGCGGCGCATCGGCCGCCCTGAACGCCGATGAACGGGATGCGCACTCGGACGGCGAGGAGTGGCGGCACCCCTTCGAGGTCGGCGGCGAGCTGAGCGACACCGAGCGAGAGCTCGTGGGCGTCGCCTCCGCGCTGCTGCGGTGGCACGAGAGCGCGGCCTTCTCGTCGCGGGACGGCTCTCTCACCGCGCTCGAGTACGGCGGGTGGGCGCGGCGCGATGCGCACGGGGGAGAGCTGTTCCCGCGCACCGATCCGGCCGTGATCGTGCTCATCGAGCACGGCGACCGGGTGCTGCTCGGCTCGAACGCGCTATGGGAGACGGGGCGGTTCTCGCTGCTCGCCGGCTTCGTCGAGGCGGGCGAGTCGCTTGAGCAGGCGGTCGCGCGCGAGGTCTTCGAGGAGTCGGGGGTGCGGCTCGGCGACATCGAGTACGTGACTTCCCAGCCGTGGCCGTTCCCGAGATCGCTCATGCTGGGGTTCCGCGCCCGCCTGGCCGACGGCGCCGATCCGGACGATCTGCGTCCGGATCCGGAGGAGATCTCGGAGCTGCGATGGTTCACCCGCGCCGAGCTGCGCGTTCCCTCGCCGGGCATCACGTTCCCGATGCCGCTCTCGATCGCGCGCTGGATGATCGACCGCTGGGTCGCGGAGGGCGACGCCGGTGGCGAGTGACGGCGACGAGGTGCTCGCGGGCCTCGATCCCGAACAGCGGGAGATCGCGGAGTGCCTGCGGGGTCCGGTGGCGGTGCTCGCCGGGGCCGGAACGGGGAAGACCCGCGCCATCACGCACCGGATCGCGCACGGCGTGCGCACCGGCGTGTACGCGCCGGATCGGGTGCTCGCGGTCACCTTCACCCGCAAGGCGGCGGGTGAGCTGCAGGGCCGTCTGCGCGGGCTCGGCGCGGAGGGGGTGCGCGCGCAGACCTTCCACGGCGCGGCGTTCGCGCAGCTGAACCACTTCTGGCCGCAGCTCGTCGGCGGCGCCGCCCCGAAGATGCTGCCGGGAAAGGTCGCGGCCGTCTCCCAGGTGGTCGAGAGCCTCGGCCTGCGTCTCGGCGGTGAGGCGCTGCGCGATGTCGCCTCCGAGATCGAGTGGCGCAAGACTTCGATGCTCGGCATCGACGGGTACGAGTCCCGGGTGGAGGAGCGGCCGGTGCCCCTCGGTCTCACCCGCGAGCAGCTCGTCGACGTGCATCGGGGGTACGCGGCGCTGCTCGAGGAGCGCCGGCAGATCGATTTCGAGGACGTGCTGGTGCTGCTCACCGGCATGCTCGAGACCGAGCCCCGCGCCGCGCTGCAGGTGCGCGAGCGCTATCGCTTCTTCACCGTCGACGAGTTCCAGGACGTATCGCCACTGCAGCACGCCCTGCTCCGGGTGTGGCTCGGCGACCGGGACGACGTATGCGTGGTGGGCGACGCGAGCCAGACCATCTACTCGTTCGCGGGGGCCTCGAGCTCGTACCTGCTGCGCTTCGGCGTGGAGTATCCGCACGCGCGGCAGATCCGCCTCGAGCGCAACTACCGCTCGACGGAGCCGGTGGTCCGCCTTGCGAACCGCCTGATGCGCGACCGGCCGGGCGCGCTCACGCTCCAGGCCACACGCACGGAGGAGGTCCACGCCGAACTCGCGCCGACGTTCGAGTGGTTCGCGAGCGAGCACGACGAGGCCGAGGCCGTGGCCGACTCGATCGCGGCGGCGCTGCGGGCCGGCACCCCGGCCTCGCAGGTCGCGATCCTCTACCGCACCAACGCGCAGTCGGCGCGCTTCGAAGCGGCGCTGCAGCAGCGCGGGATCAGCGCTCGCGTGCACGGCGCCCAGCGGTTCTTCGAGCGCGCGGACGTGCGTCAGGCGGTCATGCTGATCCGGGGCGAGGCGAAGGTCGCGGACTCGCGTCCGCTCTTCCAGATCGTCAGCGACGTGCTGCGGGCCGGCGGGTGGACGGCGAGGGCCCCCGAAGGCGCCGCCGAGCGGGAGCGCTGGGAGGCGCTCGGCGCGCTGCTCTCGCTGGTCGACGAGATGCCGCCCGGTGCAGGGATCCGCGAGTTCAGCGAGGAGCTGCTCGCACGTCAGCGCACCCAGCACGAACCCACCCTCGACGCCGTCACGCTGAGCGCGATCCACGCGGCGAAGGGTCTCGAGTGGTCGCTCGTGCACGTGGTCGGCCTGAGCGAGGGGATCCTGCCGATCGCGCACGCGAGCGATGAAGCCGGTGTCGACGAGGAGCGGAGGCTCTGCTACGTCGCCTTCACCCGGGCCCGCGACGTGCTGCGGCTCTCGGGGGTGGAGGGGGGAGCCCGCTCCGCTCGTCAGCCGTCGCGCTTCGTCGCGGAGGCCGGGCTGCTGCACTGAGCGCGCATCCGCATCCGCCGTGCGGCGACACGACGTCGATGCGCGGTGCCCCGTGCACGAGACCACGGTGCACGGGGATCGTGAAGCGCTTCACGTGAGCCGTCTCCGCGCCGGAGAGCCACTCCCGGATCAGCAGCGCGGCGAAGGCGGCGGCCATGTGCGCGCTCGCGGCGGTCTCGCTGCGCGGCGTGCGACCCGAGAGTTGCGCCGCGAGCACCGGATAGGCCGGATCCCGGCTCAGGAAGCCCAGAGAGATGCAGCTGTGGCACGGGCGTCCCCGCGCTCCGACCAGCGGGCCGACCTGAACCGCGCCGTCCGTGAAGCGGACGAGCAGGTGCGGGACCTCCTCGATGAGCCAGCGCTGCGCGCGCTCGAGCGGCTCGAGGAACCGCTCGACGTGGACTGCGAGCTCGCAGTGCGCCCCGGACGCACCCTCTTCGCCGCCGTCGAAGGTGCACAGCCCGGTGGCGATGAGCGCGTCGCGCAGTCCGGGAGGTTCGCGGCCGTCGTCGCCGAGGATCGTGCGCAGCAGTCGCGGTCGCGCCGTCGGAGCGGACGGCCCCGGCGGCCCCGGCGCGGTGAGGAGTGCCGGAGCGAGGTCGTCGAGCAGCCGTCGGGCCTCGGGAGGCATGAGGCCCGCCCGGCGGGCCTCTTCGAGCAGCTCGTCTCCGGGCACTCCGGAGACCAGCCTGCCGATGAACCGCTGCGCACCGGCGGAGGGACTCCGTATCCGGGCGCGCGCCCGCTCGAAACCGATGCGCAGCGTCTCCGGGTCCTCCCAGCAGAGGGGGAGATCCGGGTGGATCCGGGTGATGAGGTCGTTCATGCCCCGAGTCTGCAAGGCCCGGACGTCCTCGACCGCGCTATCCACAGGAACGCGGATGGATTCGATCGGGGCCGCGGCGCGGAGTCGCTTGTGGACGAAGGGCCGGCCCGGCCGGGGCTCAGCTCGTGCCGCGGCCCGTGCCGTCCTCCCCGCCCTCGTGCGGCGGCAGTTCGCCGTCGAGCAGCTGCGCGAGCGCGGCGTCGAACTCATCCGACTCGGCGTCCGGTGCTGATCCGGCCAGCCCGAGGCGCTCCAGCAGCCGCGCGGGGTGATCGAGCTCCTCCGAGCTCGGCAGCAGGTCGGGATGCGCCCACAGCCCGTCCCGGGTGGCGACATCGCTGCGCTCGGCCACGAGGCGCCACAGCGCCGCGGCCTCGCGCAGTCGGCGCGGCCGCAGCTCCAGTCCCACGAGCGCGGCGAAGGCGTGCTCCGCCGGTCCGCCCGTCGCGCGGCGCCGGCGCACCATCTCGGCGATGGCCTCCGCGCCGGGCAGGCGCTTCGCCGCGTCGGCCGTGACGACGTCCACCCAGCCCTCGACGAGCGCCAGCATGGTCTCGAGGCGCGCGTGCGCCGCCTCCTGCGCGTCGGTCTTCGGCGGGATGAGAGCGCCGCCGGCGATGATCTCCTGGATCTGCTCCGGGTGCTCCGGATCGATCTCGCGGGCGAGCTCCTCGATGCGATCGGTGTCGATCCGGATCCCGCGCGCGTAGTCGGTGATCGCCGTGAGCAGATGCAGCCGCAGCCACTTGGTGTGGCGGAAGAGCCGGGCGTGCGCCAGCTCCCGCACCGCGAGGTAAAGCGTCACCGCCTCCGCGTCCTGATCGAGGCCCTCCGCGAAGGCCGCGACCCCGCCGGGCAGGAGGGCGCCGCCCTCGCGCCCGGTGCCGGAGAGCAGCGGGATCCCGATGTCGCCCGCCGACACCACCTCGCCCGACAGGCGGCCGACGATCGTGCCCAGCTGCACCGCGAAGAGGGCCCCGCCCACGCTGCGCAGCATGGGCGTCGCGCCCTGCAGCGCTCCGCTGAGCTCCTCGGGCATCTGGCTCTGCAGCGCCTCCATGAGCGCCTTCGTGATCGACTCGGCCACGGGTTCCGCCAGCCCCACCCAGGTGTCGATCGACTGCTGCACCCACTCGATGCGGGTCAGCGTGCGGGGCGCGTCGGGAGTGGTGCCGAGCTCGGTCGCCTCGTCGAGCCACAGCGCCGCCACGGGGAACGCCCGCTCGGCCGGGGCCGGGTCGGCCGGCGCGGCGCCGTCGCTCGCCACCTCGATCGCGGTGCGCCGCGCGGCGGACCAGTCGATCCCCTCGCCGGGATGCTGCATCGCGCCCTGCAACGTGCTGAAGAGGCCCTGCAGGGCCTGCGGATCGATCGGCAGGCCGGCGGCCTTCGCGAACTGCTCGGGATCCATGCCGCCGCCGGGGGCGCCGCCCGAGAGCATGTTCCGCAGCATGCGCTGCAGCTCTTCGAAATCGTCGCTCCGGCCCTGGTCGTCCGCGCCGTTCTGGTCGTTCGCGCTCATCACCCGTTCCTCCGGTCATCCGTTGCCCACCACGCTACGGCACCCCGATCAGATCCGCCTGCTAGATTGACCGTCGCTCGGCGATTTCCATTGCGCCGACTGCGAACAGCGGCGCCGAGCCGTGGAGGGGCGGGACCGGGTGGACGACGAGGGCATCGAGCGCCGCAGATCGCGCGTACTGCTCGGGATCGCGATCCTCGCCTGCGTCATGCTGCTCGCGGCCGTGGTGCCCTCGCCCTACGTCATCGAGCAGCCGGGTCCCGTGGTCGACACGCTCGGCGAGGTGAAGATCGACGACGAGCCGGCTCCGGTCATCACGATCGACGGCGCGCGGACCTATCCCACGACCGGCGAGCTGAACCTGCTCACTGTCTCGATCCTCGGCAACCCGGATCAGCCGAAGAGCTGGCTCTCACTCGTGCCGGCCCTCCTCGATCCCGCCCAGCGCGTGGCCCCCGTCGGGGAGTTCTACCCCCAGGGTGTCACGGTGGAGCAGCGCGAGACGGAGAACGCCGTGCTCATGGACTCGTCCCAGGCGCAGTCGGCCGCAGCCGCCTTCCGCGCGGTGGGGGCGCCCGTGGGCGTCGAGCTGAGCGTCGCGGGCGTGTCGGAGGACGGCCCCGCCGACGGCCTGCTCGAGACCGGTGACCGGCTCGTGAGCCTCGACGGCCGGGAGGTCGAGGACTTCGACGATCTGCGCCGCGGGATCGCCGAGGCGGGCGCGGGCACCGAGATCCGCGTCGGGATCGTGCGCGACGGTGAGGAGCGCGAGGTGCGGCTCACGCCGCGACTGCCGGAGGGCGGGGACCAGCCGCTGATCGGCGCCATGATCTCGAGCGCGTACGAGCTCCCGGCCGAGGTCGACATCAGCCTCTCGCAGATCGGGGGCCCGAGCGCGGGGCTCGTGTTCGCGCTCGCGATCCTGGACCGGCTGACGCCCGGCGAGTTGCTCGACGGGCGCGTCGTCAGCGGCACGGGCACGATGACGGACTCCGGGGAGGTCGGCGCGATCGGCGGCCTCGCGCAGAAGATGTGGGCCGCGGAGCGCGCCGGCAGCGAGCTGTTCCTCATGCCGCTCGACAACTGCGCCGATCTGCCCAGTCGGCTGCCGGCGGGCCTGCGGATCGCGCCCGTGGAATCGCTCGACGAGGCGGTCGCCGCGATCGACGCGCTGACCTCCGGCGAGGAGCCCGCGGGGATCGAGCGCTGCGACGCGCTCGCGGGGGAGTAGCGGCGCGCGCACCGCGGCTGCACCGGGCGGGTGGGCGGGTCGCATGCGCCGGCCTGGCGCGAGTGTCGCTCCGTACCGGTCGCGGGGCGCGGGGGTTCTTGTCAGGGGCGACCGATAGGGTGGTACGGACCCCGCCCGGCACCCCTCGGGGTGCACTCTGGACAGGAAGAACTACAGAGACGTGACCGACCAGAACGCACACGCTCCGGCCCGTCAGCGCCGACTATCGCCGCTCGCCATCACCGTGATCCTGGTGGTGGTGCTGATCCTCGGCTTCCTCGCCGTGGCAGCGGTGCTCGCCGAGGTGATGTGGTACCGCCAACTCGGATATCTGCCCGTGCTGACCACCCAGTGGATCGCGGCGGGAGTGATGTTCGCGATCGGATTCGTCGGAATGGCGGTGCCGGTCTTCTTCGCGATCGATATCGCCTACCGCAAGCGCCCCGTCTACGCCCGCCTCACCGCGCAGCTCGACCGGTATCAGGAGCTGTTCGAGCCGCTGCGCCGCCTCGTGAAGTGGGGGCTGCCGGCCGTCGTTGGCCTCTTCGCCGGCTTCAGCACCGCGGCCCAGTGGCAGCGCGCGCTGCTGTGGCTCAACGGCGAGGCGTCGGGGGAGAAGGACGCCCAGTTCGGACTCGACATCTCGTTCTTCCTCTTCGATCTGCCGATGCTGCGCGGGATCGTCGGCTTCGCCTCCGCGGTGGTGCTGATCTCGCTCATCGCGGGGGTGGCCACGAGCTACCTCTACGGCGGCATCTCCTTCTCGGGCCGCGATGTGCGGGTCTCGAAGGCCACCCGCATCCAGGCGGCGGTGCTGGCCACCGTGTACCTGCTGCTGCAGGCAGCGAGCCTGTGGCTCGATCAGTACGGAACGCTCACGGGGGCCAGCGGGCAGTGGACCGGCGCGCTCTTCCAGGACGTGCACGCCGTGATCCCCGGCAAGCAGATCCTCGCCGGCATCGCGATCATCGTGGCTGTGCTGTTCCTCGTCACGGCCTTCACGGGCAAGTGGCGGCTGCCGGTGATCGGCACCGCGCTCTTCCTCGTGTCGAGCATCGTCCTCGGGATCGGCTATCCCTGGGCGGTGCAGCAGTTCCAGGTGCGCCCCGACGAGAAGAGCCTCGAGGCGGAGTACATCCAGCGCAACATCGAGGCGACGCGAGCCGCGTACGGCATCGACGACGTGCAGGTCGAGCGCTACGACGCGGTGACCGACGCCGAGCCCGGCGCGCTGCGCAACGACGCCGAGACCACGGCCAACATCCGCATCATCGACCCCGAGGTCGTATCGCCGACGTTCGCCCAGCTCGAGCAGATCCGTCAGTACTACCAGTTCCCCACCTCGCTCAACGTCGACCGCTACGAGATCGACGGCCGCGTGGAGGACACGGTCTCCGCCATCCGCGACATCGACATCAGCGATCAGAGCGGCTGGTACAACCGCACGCTCGTCTACACGCACGGCTACGGCCTCGTCGCGGCCTATGGCAATCAGCGCTCCCCGGGCGGCGAGCCCGTGTTCCTCGAGAACGGGATCCCCACGAGCGGCAAGCTCGGCGAGTTCGAGCCCCGCGTCTACTTCGGCATGAACTCGCCCGAGTACTCGATCGTGGGCGGCGAGCGCTCCAAGCCGATCGAGCTCGACTTCCCGGCGGACGCCGAGAGCACCGCCGAGGCCACCGCCGACGATCCGGAGCCGGCCGAGCCCGAGGGCGGCGAGGCGGCCGAGGAGACTCCTGCCGAGGAGACGCCCGCCACGGAGGAACCGGCGGAGGAGGAAGCGGTCGAGGAGGCCCCCGCGGGCCGTCAGAACATGACCACCTTCTCCGGCGACGGCGGCCCCACGCTGAGCAATCTCTTCACGAAGCTGATCTACGCGCTGAAGTTCCAGGACATGGAGGTGCTGCTCTCGGGCGCCGTGGTCGAGGGATCGCAGATCCTCTACGATCGCAACCCGGTCGATCGAGTGCAGAAGGTGGCGCCCTACCTCACGATCGACAAGTCGCCCTATGCCTCCGTGGTCGACGGCCGCATCGTCTGGATCATCGACGGCTACACCACGTCCGCCGACTATCCGTACTCCCAGCAGAACGACATGAACGCTCTGACGGTCGACGCGGACAACGAGCGCACGGACCCGATGCCCAAGACGGTCAACTACATCCGCAACTCGGTCAAGGCGACGGTGGACGCCTACGACGGCTCCGTGAAGCTGTACGCCTGGGACACCGAGGATCCGCTGCTGCAGTCGTGGGGCAAGATCTTCCCGGGCACCCTCGAGAGCGTCTCCGAGATGAGCGGCGACCTGCTCAGCCACGTGCGCTACCCGAGCGATCTCTTCAAGGTGCAGCGGGCGGTGCTCGGCCAGTACCACGTCACCGACTCCGACGCCTTCTACTCGGCCGAGGACCGGTGGCGCACGCCGGACGACCCGGTGTCGAGCGCCGCCGCCGGTGCGGTGAAGCGGGCCCAGCCGCCGTACTACCTCACGCTGGCGGCCGGGGCCGAGGCCGACCCGAACTTCTCGATCTATTCGACCTACATCCCGGATCAGCAGGGCGAGGGCTCGCGAGACATCCTCACCGGCTACCTCGCGGCGAACTCGAACGCGGGCTCCGACGCGGGCGAGATCTCCGAGGAGTACGGCACGCTCAAACTGCTGACGCTGCCGAAGGGCAACCCGATCCCGGGCCCCGGACAGGTGCAGAACAGCTTCACCACCGACTCCGAGGTGTCGCGCCTGCTCAACATCCTGCGTCAGGGCGAGAGCCGGGTCATCAGCGGCAACCTGCTCACCCTGCCGGTCGGCGGCGGCCTGCTGTACGTGCAGCCGGTCTACGTGCAGGCGTCTTCGGGCACCAGCTTCCCGATCCTGCAGAAGGTGCTCGTCGCCTTCGGCGACCAGATCGCGTTCGAGGACACTCTCGACGAGGCGCTGGACTCCCTCTTCGGCGGCAATTCCGGCGCCAACGCCGGTGACGGCGGCGTCGAGGTCCCGGCGTCGCCGGACGAGCCCGACGGAACCGGCGAGACCGAGGATCCCTCGGGCGAGGAGGAGCCCGGTGGATCCACGGGGTCCGACTTGAGCCTCGACGAGGCGCTGCGAGAGATGCAGCAGGCGATCCAGGACCGCGACGAGGCCATGCAGGCCGGCGACTGGACCGCCTACGGTCGGGCCGACGAGCGCCTGCGACGGGCCCTGGAGGCCGCGCTGCAGGCCGAGTAGCCGACGCGCCGACGCGCGCACGGCCCGGTCCCCGATCAGGGGGCCGGGCCGTCGTGCGTTGTGTGCCGCTCTGCGTGCCGCCCGCAGCCCGGCGTGCCGCCCGGCCCACCGCCCTGCCCGCGGCCCGGCGTGCCGCTCTGCCCGCCACTCCGCTATGTCGCTCTGCGTGCTGTCCACCGCTCCTCTCATGCGAGGCCTCTGCTCGAGATTCGCGCGTCAGTAGTTGTCACCAAATCGGAGAAATGGCAGCAACTTCTGGCGCGCGGAGTGCAGGGTCCGTGGGTGGAAGGGCGCGCCGACGCCCGTTCACACGTTGCCGCCGATGATCCCGTGTGGTTCTCAGGCCCCGCTCGGTGCTCCGCTCACAGCTGGGCGCAAACGCATTGGGCGCAGAGATTCTTCGCCGGTGCGAGAGCTCTCGATCCGGTCTGCTGCGACGGCCGGGCTCGGGACATGCGAAAGGCCCCTGATCTGGATTTCTCCTGATCAGGGGCCTTTCTTGTGTCGCTTATCCGTTGCGGGGGCAGGATTTGAACCTACGACCTCCGGGTTATGAGCCCGGCGAGCTACCGAACTGCTCCACCCCGCGGCACAAGAATTTACTTTAGCACGGATTCTGAGCCGATGCGAATCGAGCCGCGAAATCGCCTGTGGACAGTCGGAGCAGCCCACCCCGAGGAGCCCGCAGCATCGATGGAGGAGCGCCTCTCCGTGGTGCTCCCGAGCGATTCGCATCAGGAGGCACGAACATGATCAGACCGAATCCGGGACGCCCCGCCGTCGGCGGCGAGGCCCCGCGCACGGCCCTTCGACAACGCTCCGGGCGGCTGCTCCGGCGGCTGGCGGGAGCGACGGCGGCGGCCCTGTTCCTCGGGGGAGCGATCGTCGCGGTCGACTCGGTCCCGGCCGAATCCCTGCCGCGGGGCGAGAGCGTGAGTTTCTCCGGCGGCCTCACGATCTCGAACTTCGTCATGCCGAACGGGAAGCGGGCCTACTGCATCGAGGTGTCGATGAGCGAGCCGTCCGGGCGCGTCTCGGGAGGCGGCCGGGTGAGCCTGCTGCCCGGGCGCTCGGGCGCCTTCTCCTCGTGGGGCGATCCCGCCGGGATGCGGCAGATGAACTACCTCATCGATCGGCACGGGCAGAGCGGCGACGCGTGGACCGCGGCTGCGGTGCAGCTGACGATCTGGCGCATGCGCGAGAACTTCCGCAGCGGCAATGCCCACCTGAATCAGAAGATCGCAACGCTGCAGGCATCGCAGCGGGGGCGGAATCTCATCGCCGCCTCCGACCGGCTGTACGCCGAGGCGAAGCAGCGGGCCCAGCCGCCGACGACCCCCGCCGCCGTTACGGGAGTGCTTCAGCTCGGTGCAGACCCCGGAGGACATCCGGGTCGGTTCCGCGTCGCGTATCCGAAGGGCACGACGTCGCTCACGGTGCAGGGCGGTACCTTCATCCGCAACGGGGCGTCGCAGCTCGCGGTGCCCGCGGGCGAGGCATCCGCGCGATACATCGAGCTCCGGGCAGGGGCGAAGAAGCTGGAGGTCTCCGGTGCGTGGGTCTCGACCGGCGCGGTGGGGTGGGAGCCGCAGCTCGACGTCTACACGACCACCACCGCGGTGGGAGGGACCGGTCAGCGCGTGGCCGTCGCCACGGGCGCCTCGAAGCGCCAGGATCGCACCGGAGCCTTCGAGGCGGTGTCGCTCGACACCCGCGAGTGGGCACCCCCGACGGCCTCCTCGCTCGCCCAGCCCTCCGCGGAGCTGGGAGGCACGATGGCGGACGAGCTGATCGTCACGCCGCCGCAGGGCAAGGAGCTGCGGATGTGGCCGGGCGCCGAGGCGGACTTCACGGCCTATCTGCTCCCCGAGGCGGGCGCGCCGAAGTACGATGACACCTGGCAGCCGCTCCTCGGCGAGCCCTACGAGGCGCAGGCGGAGGATCCCGAGACCGGGGAGGCGCTCTGGCGGGAGTGGTGGTCGGCGCCGGACGGCAGCCCGCTCCTGGATGCCGACGGCGAGCGGATCCCCGTGCTGGATGCCGACGGCGCGGTCAACGCCGGAATCGCGGGGGACGGCAGCGCCTACCCCGTGCCGCAGTTGGACGCGGCGGGGCAACCGATCCTGGACGAGGACGGCGAGCCGAGATACTTCACCGGCAGGGATCCCGTTCTCGAGGAGCGCCGGGATCCCCTGCGGTGGAGTGCGGCGGAGATCGCCGAGATGAGCGCTGCAGAGCGCTGCATCGTCCAGCCGGTGCACCGGCAGTCCGGCGTCCCCGTGCCCGGGGCCGGGCGCTTCAGCACCGGACCGGTGCCGGTGCGCAGTTCGGGGACGATCCACTGGGTGGAGCGGGTGCGCTCGGGCGGAGCCGTGGTGCACGAGGGCAGGTGCGGGGTCTCCAACGAGACCACCCGCATCGGGCAGCCCGGCGTGGTGACTCAAGCGCTTCCCGAGGCCGTGGTCGGGGAGGAGGTGCACGACGTGGCGACGCTCTCGGGGGCGTTCGCGCCCGGGGCGGAGTACTCCGTGCGGTTCGAGGCGTACCGTGCACCGGAGCCGGGCGACGCCGATCCCGCCGCCGGGGGAACCGGGGAGACTGCACCGGGCGAGCCCGTCTGCTCGGCCGAGAACATCGTGTTCCGTTCCTCGTACGTGCCGGTCGCGGGTCCCGGTGAGGTGCGTTCTCCCGGGTTCACCGCCCGATGGGAGCACGGCACCGTCATCTGGTGGATCGAGACGCTGTTCGTCGATACCGGCGACGGTCCTCGTGCCATGCATCGCGGAGAGTGCGGGCTCGAGAACGAGACCACCCGCATCGGGCGTCCCGCCGTGGAGACCGTCGCCACTGCGACGGCCTCGGCCGGGGATCGCATCTCGGACATCGCGCGGATCTCGGGTCGACTCGAGGCGAACGAGGAGGCCAGATGGGAGATCGCCTTCAGCGGCTATCGCGAGCGGTACGAGCCGGTGGAGGGCGCGGACGACGCGAGCTCGGCTGCCGAGGGGAGCGCGGAGCGTCCCGTGTGCGGTGCTGAGAACCGGTTGTTCGAGACGGGCGCGGTGGAGGTGACCGGACCCGGTGAGGTGCGTTCGGACGAGGTCGTCGCGCAGCCCGAGTGGGCCGGTCCCGTCTGGTGGGTGGAGAGGCTGTGGCTCGTGCAGGGCGAGGAACGGCTCCTCGTGCACGAGGGCGAGTGCGGCCTGCCGCATGAGACCACGACGATCAGCGCTCCCGAGGTGGTCACCGAGGCGAGCGGTTTCGTCGCCGTCGGCGATCGCATGGGCGACACCGCGATCGTCTCGGGGGAGCTGAGCTCGCGCGACGGCGTCGTGCACGAGGTGCTGTTCGAGGGGTTTCGCGGGGATCCGCGACTCACCGGGACCGATGCCGCTGAGTGCGTCGACGGGAATCGACTGTTCGCCACGGAGCCCGTGCCGGTGACCGGCCCCGGCGAGGTGACCTCTCCCGAGGTGACCGCGCTCCCGGAGTACGGGGACACCATCTGGTGGGTGGAGACGCTCGTGCTGCGGGACGGCGAGGCGTCGACGGTGCTGCATCGGGGCCGGTGTGGACTGCCGAACGAGACGACGACGGTGCAGCATCCGGAGGTGCGCACCGAATCGGCGGGCGCCGTGACCGTCGGCGAGGACATGTACGACATCGCGATCGTGACCGGTGCGCTCTCGCAGCGCGACGACCTCGAGTTCCGCGTCGTCTTCGCCGCCTACGAGCGTCCCGCCTCGGGCGCCATGAGCTGTGACCCGGGCACGGAGATCGAGGATCTCGGCGATGCCGAGGGGGTGGTCGTCGCCGGTCCGGGACGGTACGAGTCCCGGCACGTGCGCACGACGGAGGAGCACGTCGGCCTCGGCGGCTACGTCGAGACGCTGGTGATGATCGAGGACGGAGAGACCCACGTGGTCCGCACGGGGGAGTGCGGCGCGTCGAGCGAGGAGTTCGAGGTGCGTGCTCAGGAGTCCCCGGACGCTCAGCGTCCGCCGTTGGCGTCGACGGGCACCGCTCCGCTCCATCCGCTCCTGATCGGCTCCGGCCTGCTGCTGCTCGGCGGGCTCCTCGTCGCCATGATCGTGCATCGGCACCGCACTCGCCGCGAACGTGTGCGGGAGTGCCGCGACATGGCGGAGGTGCTCGAGTGACCCGATGCCCGCGGTGCCCGCGGAGCTGGCGGTGCTGGTGAACCGGTGGAGCGAGTGGCGCGGGCGAACGGTCTGAGCGGGCGAACCGGTGGCGCGAGCGGTGCGGGCGGATTCCCCGGCGGGAGCGCCGCTCCGCCGGGGATCTGCAGATCACATGCAGTGCTCGCAAACGTAATTCATAGCTTCACGAGCCAGTCTGGACGTACGAAGAAGGGAGCTCCCGATGACCACCACCCCGGAGTACGACCAGCAGGGCTCATCACGCGACGCCGAAGCCCACGACGGAGCGAGGACCGCGAACGATGGGACGGGCCCCGCTGCGGCTGCGGGAGGTGCGAGCGGATCCCCGTCCGCGGACGCCGCGCCCTCCGCCGCAGCCGAGTCCGCCCGCGCCGGTCAGGCGCCGCAGGCCCCCCAGGAAGCCCAGGCTCCCCGGGCTCCGCAGATCCAGGCTCCGACGCCGCCGCAGACGCCGACCACGCCGCAGGGGCAGACCCCGCAGGCACAGGCACCGCAGGCGTTCTCGCAGACGCAGCCGACCACCCCGCTGCCCGAGGCCGCTGCCGCCGGTGGCTATGGTTCGCCGGCCGCCGGGGACCCCGCGCAGCGGTCGATGCACGCTCAGCAGCAGCCCTACGGGACCGCCGCTCCGGCCGGCTACGGCGCCCCCCAGGTTCCGGTTCAGACCCAGACCCAGACCCATCCCCAGGCGCACCACTTCCCGGCCGCGCCTCCGCAGGACGGAACCGCTGCGCCGGTGCAGTCCGGCCCGGCTCAGCCCAAGAGCCGGACCGGGGCGCTGCTCGCGGGGCTCGCGATCGGCGCGCTGCTCGGCGGTGTGGTCGGCGGCGGCGTCGCCGCGGTGGTGGCCTCGAACGTCACCCCGCAGACGGTCGCCCAGGGCGGGAGCGGAGCGATCACCCTGAACAACCCGGAGAATGCGACCGCGATCTCCGGCGTCGCCGCAGTCGCGACTCCGAGCGTCGTGACGCTGGAGGTCTCGAGCGGCAGCACCGGAGGATCCGGCTCCGGGGTGATCTACCGCGAGGACGGCTACATCATCACGAACGCGCACGTCGTCACCCTGGACGGGGCGGCCACGAGCGGGGCCCAGATCCGCGTCAAGCTGAGCGACGGCCGCATCCTCGACGGCGATCTCGTGGGGGTCGACCCCTACGCGGATCTCGCGGTGGTCAAGGTCGATGCGGACGGGCTGTCGGCGATCCAGGTCGCCGACTCGGATCAGCTCGACGTCGGTGATCTGACGGTCGCGATCGGCGCCCCGCTGAACCTGGCGAACACCGTGACCAGCGGCGTGGTCAGCGCGCTGAACCGCGGCATCTCTGTGGGCAGCCCCCTGATTCCGCAGGATCCCACGCCGCAGGAGGACGACGGGCAGGACAACGGCCAGGGCGACGGACAGGACGACGGCTACGGATTCCCCTGGGACTTCCGCTTCGGTCTCCCCAACGAGGAGGGCCAGGAGCAGTCGCAGCAGACGGCGGGCGGCACGGTCACCCTCCCCGTGATCCAGACCGACGCCTCCATCAACCCGGGCAACTCGGGCGGCGCGCTGCTCAACGGCAGCGGAGAGCTGATCGGCATCAACGTCGCGATCGCCTCGGCGACGAGCGCCAACGGCACGGCCGGCAGCGACGGCCTCGGCTTCGCGATCCCCGCCAACCTCGCCACCCGCGTCGCCGACGAGATCATCGCCGGCGAGCAGCCCTCGCACGGCCTGCTCGGCGCGACGGTCGCGGACTCGACCCAGGACACCGACGAGGACGCGAACCACGCCGGCGGCCTGCTGGTCGATGTCACCCGCGGTGGTGCGGCCGATGAGGCCGGCCTGCGATCCGGCGACGTGATCACGGCGGTCGACGGTGTTCCCGCGGTGGACGGCACTTCGGTCTCCGCGCTGATCCGCATGCACGCCGGCGGCAGCACGATCACGATCGACTACACGCGGGGCGGCGAGGCCGGGCAGACCGAGGCCACGCTGGGCACCCTCGAGTGGTGACCGGATAGCGACGCGGCTCCTCGACGACGCCGCGAGCGGGTGCCCCGGGCGCCCGCTCGCGGCGTTCCCGTCTGCGATGGCCTAAGGTGGATCCGATGAGTACCGCCGGATTCAGCTTCGCGAGCGGCAACCTCGAGAAACTGCTCGCGCTCCCCAAGTACCTGCTGTCGTTCATCGTCTCCTGGTTCGTGCCGCGCGACGCGCGCCGCTGGGTGTTCGGCAGCGGCATCGGCGTCGGCGAGGGGGCGCTCGCGCTCGCCCGCGCGCTCCGACGGGAAGAACCGGACGCCGAGATCGTCTGGCTCGTCGCGGACGACGCCGAGGGCGAGGCCGCGCGGGCCGAGGGCTTCGAACCCGTCGCGCGGACGGGCTGGGCGGGCTACCTGGCCACGCTGCGCGCAGGCCAGATCGTGGTCACGCACGGTCTCGGCGACGCCAACCGCTTCGGCGTGCACGGCGCCACGGTCGTGCAGCTGTGGCACGGCGCTCCGCTCAAGCGGCTGCACCTCGACTCGCCGGTGACCACCGCAGTGAGCGGGCCCGCGCCGGTGCGCGCCCTGCTGCGGCGCATGTACCTCGCCGGCTCCCGGGAGGTCGACCTCTTCGTCGCGGGATCACCGACGGCCGCCGACCGGCTGCGCTCGGCCTTCCGCGTCGCGCCCGGCAGGGTGCGCGTGCTGGGGGATCCCCGCGATGACGCGCTCGCCGAGCAGGCGCGGGATCCCCGCGCCGCCCGCGCGGCCCGCAGCGCGCTGCTGGGGCTGCTCGGCGCCGCCGGGGCGGCGATCGGCGACGACCGGACCGTGGTGCTCTACGCGCCCACCTGGCGTGACGGCGAGCCGGACCCCGCGGTTCCCGACGCGGCAGCGGCGGAGCGCATCCGGCAGGCCCTCGAGCGTGCGAACGCCCACCTCCTGATCCGATCGCACCCGCTCGGGAGCGGCGCCTACGAGGGGCTGGCCGGAGACCGCATCCACCTGCTCGGCAGCGACGTCGTGCGGGATGTCACTCCGCTGCTCGGCGGGGTCGACGTGGTCGTCACCGATTACTCCTCCCTCGCACTGGACTTCTCCCTGCTCGGGCGCCCGATCGCCTGGTTCGCCCCGGATCTCGAGCGCTATGCCGACACGCGCGGCCTCTACGAACCGCTCGAGGTGACGAGCGCCGGTCGTGTGCTCCGCGACTGGACCGCGGTGGCCGAGCGGATCGAGGAACTGGTGCCGGGATCCCGGGCGTTTCGCGCCGCGGAAGCCGACACGCGGGCCCTCGCGGCCCGATTCCATGCCCGCCCCGAGGGCGACGCGGCCGGCCGGGTGCTCGCCGAGACCCGTCGGCTGCAGCAGCCGGCGCGTGAGCTCGTCGACGCCGATGCCGCGTTCTTCGAGAGCTTCTACGGCCGTCAGGTCGGCTGCAACCCGCTGGCGATCGACCGCGAGATCGCGCGCCGCCTCCCGGCCCTCACCCGTTACTGGAGCGTGACGAGCGAGGGACAGGAGGTGCCGGAGGGCGCGATCCCGCTGCTCGTCGGCGGACGGGACTGGTTCGCCGCCCGGCGGTACGCGCGCCTGCTCGTGGTGAACGACTGGCTGCGGTACGGGTTCCGGCGACGACGCCGGCAGACCGTGCTGCAGACCTGGCACGGCACAATGCTCAAGCACCTCGCGCTCGGGCGACCGGGCGTGGGGCTGCGCACGCGGATCGCGATCCACCGCGAGAGCCGGCGGTGGAGCCTGCTGCTCTCGCAGAACCCGCACTCGACCGAGCAGTTCCGCTCGAGCTACGCGTTCCGCGGCGAGATCCTCGAGACCGGTTACCCCCGCGACGACCGGCTCGCCCGCGCGATGGTGGGCGACGAGCGCAACCCGATCGAGGTGCGCACGGCCCGAGCGGCCCTCGGCGTCGACCCGGGCAGCCGCGTGCTGGTCTACGCACCCACCTGGCGCGACGGCGGGATCACCCTCGTCGACGATCTCGACGTGCGACGCCTCGCCGAGGAGCTGGGCGAGGACTGGACCGTGGTGGCGCGCGGTCACACGCGCACGCACGCCTTCGGCAGCTACGGCGTCGGAGCGCGGGTGGTCGACGCTTCCCGGCACCCGGACGTGAACGACGTGATCCTCGCGGCCGATCTGCTCGTCACGGACTACTCGTCGATCATGTTCGACGCCTCGATCGTCCGGGTGCCGATGGCGTTCTTCGTGCCGGATCTCGCGGCGTACCGCGACCGGGAGCGCGGATTCGCCTTCGACTTCGAGCGCGAGGCGCCGGGGCCGCTGCCGACCCGGCGCGCCGAGCTGGTGGACCTCGCGCGCGAGCTCGCGGAGCGAGGCGCCGATGCCGCCTGGGTGCGAGCCGGGGCCGAACGCGCGGCCGCGTGGCGGATGCGCTTCAATCCCCACGACGACGGCGGCGCCGCCGTGCGCGTGGTGGACGCGCTCGTCGAGCGCGGGGCGCTGCCGGGGGCCTAGCGGGCTCCGGCTCTACCGGGCTCCGGCTCTACCGGGCTCGTTCGTCGTGGTGAGTCGCTCCAGCAGCCGGTCCGGGAGCACGCGGGTGAGCGGGGCGGCGAGCCGGTAGCGCCAGTCGGAGACGACGACCCGCCGGCCGCGGCCGAGCCCGCGCAGTCCCTCGCGCGCGACGCGCGCGACCGGCGCCCAGGCGAGGCGGGGGAGCGCGGGCAGGTGATCCACCCCCATGCGCTCGTGGAACTCCGTGTCGAGCAGTCCCGGGCAGAGCACCGTCACGCGCACGCCGCGTCGGCGGTACCGCGCCCGCAGCGAGCGCGACAGCGACACGAGCGCCGCCTTCGCCGAGCCGTACGTGCCGGCAGGCGTGAACGCCGCGACGCTCGCGACGTTGAGGATCCAGCCGCGGCCGCGCCGCAGCATCCCCGGCACGGCCGCGTGGCAGAGCCGCAGGGGCACCCACGACAGCAGCTCGTGCAGCCTGCGCTCGTCGGCGAGGTCGCTGGCCTCGAATCCGTCGTACACCCCGAAGCCCGCGTTGTTGACCAGGATGTCGACCGGATCGTCGTCGCGCTGCAGCCGTGCCGCGACCCGATCCTGTCCCGACTCCTCGGTGAGATCCGCCGCGAGCACCTCCACGCGCACGCCGTACCGCTCCCGCAGCTGCTCGGCGATGCCCTCGAGGCGAGCGGTGTCGCGCGCGACGAGCACGAGGTCGATCCGCTTCGCGGCGAGCTGGCGGGCGAACTCCCGGCCGAGTCCTGCCGATGCCCCGGTGACGAGCGCGGTGCGGCTCACGGGATCACACCCGCGAACGATCGACCACGCGGCCGCCGCCGAAGAGGATGCCCCGCAGGAAGCCGGCGCCCCAGCTCAGGTGCATGGTGACGAGGGCGACGGCGGTGAGGGCCCGGTCGCGCAGGCCCCGCTGATCCGGGATCCGGGTCACGGCGAAGGCGATCCCGAGCAGGTAGCCGACCGCGGGAAGGAGCAGCAGCGGCCATCCCGAGGCCCAGGGGAGCAGCCCGGCCGTCAGCAGCACGAGCGCGACGAGGCTCGTGGCGATGCCGAGCACGAGCGCTCCGGGCACGAAGAAGCGCCAGGGGTTCGCCCGGCCGTAGCGCCGCACGAGCACCGCGCGCCAGGTGCCGGTGGCGAAGAACTGCCGTGCGAGGTCGCCGAACGAGGCCCGCGGCCAGTAGGTGACGCCCAGCGCGGGTTCGAACCACACCGTGTATCCGGCGCGCCGCAGCCGCAGATTGAGCTCCCAGTCCTCGCCGCGCAGGATCGCGGGGTCGTATCCGCGCACCGCCTCGACCGCCTCCCGGCGGAAGATGCCGAGGTACGCCGACTCCGCCGGGCCCGCGGTGCCGTCGCCGTGATAGGCGCCGCCGCCGAGGCCGAAGGGGCTGTTGTAGCCGCGTGCGATGGCACGCTGCACCGCGCCGAGCCCGGCGGCGCGCATGACGCCGCCGACGTTCGCGGCCTCCTCGCGGCGCAGTGCGGCGATCCCGCGCCGGGTGTAGTCGGGGGTGAGCTCCGAGTGCGCGTCGACGCGCACCACGACGGCGTGCCGGCTCGTGGCGATCGCGCGGTTGAGGCCCGCGGGGATGTCGCGCTCGGGATTGGCGACGAGGCGCACACGCGGGTCCTCCGCCGCGAGGCGGCGAGCGATCTCGTCGCTGCGATCCCGGGACGGACCGAGCGCGAGCACGAGCTCCTTCTCGCCGGCGTAGTCCTGGGCGAGGATCGTGCGCACCGCGTTCTCGAGGAACGCCTCCTCGTTGAGCACCGGCATGACGTAGCTCACGGCGGGTTGCTCCGGCAGCGCGGAGAGGCCGGGAGCGGGGGTCTCGGACGGGGAGGGGAGCATCACCTCAAGATACTCCCACAGGATTCGCCGACTACCCTGGAGGGATGCAGTTGGCGAAGGATGCGAAACGCGCGGTGCGCCTGGCGAAGCGAGTGCTGAAGGGCCGTCGAGCCTACTTCGAGCTGAGGACCCTGCTCGCCGATCGCGAGCCGCTCGCCGAGCAGCACTACCGGGTCGGCGTCTACTTCGCCGACAGCGACGTGAACATCTACCAGATGCGGCAGTGGTACGCCCCGCTGCAGGAGCTCTCGAAGCGGCTCCCGGTGCTCGTGCTGGCCCGCAACGCGGCCGGGGCGCTGCAGCTCACGCGCGAGAGCGGGCTCGACGTGGCGTTCGTGCCGAAGGTGACCGACATCGAGCGGACGATCGAGCAGCAGCGGCTCGACGTGATCCTCTACGTGAACCAGAACACGCGCAACTTCCAGATGATGCGGTACGGCCACCGCTGGCACGTGTTCGTCAACCACGGCGAGAGCGACAAGATGTACATGACCAGCAACCAGCACAAGGCGTACGACGTCGCGCTGGTGGCGGGCGACGCGGCGCGCGCCCGCCTCTCGAGGGTGCTCTGGGACTACGACGTCGAGAGCCGCACGATCCCCATCGGCCGCCCGCAGACCGACCATCTGAGCGGCCGGCCGCCGTTCGAGCCCGACGATCGCACCGTGGTGTTCTACGCGCCGACCTGGGAGGGGGATCGCCCGGCCGCCTGCTACGGCTCCGTCGCGACGCACGGCGAGGCGCTCGTGCGCGGGCTGCTCGGCACCGGGCGCCACCGGGTGGTGTACCGGCCGCACCCGCGCAGCGGTGTGGTGGACGCCGACTTCGGGGCCGCGAACCAGCGCATCATCGCGATGCTGGAGGAGGCGAATCGCCAGGATCCCGAGGCGCAGCACGTCTACGACGACTCGCCGGCGCTCGGGTGGCAGCTGAGCCTGCCTGACGTGGCGATCTGCGACATCTCGGCGATGGTCTACGACCGTCTCGCCACCGGCAAGCCCCTCATGGTGACGCGGCCGCTCGCCCCCGAGGCCTCGGTGGACGAGGGCGGCTACCTGAGCGTCTGCGAGTGGCTCGACGCGGCCGAGACCGGCGACATCGTCGAGGTGCTCGACCGCGTCATCAGCGACGACGCCGCGCGCGAGCGCCTCGGCACCTGGTCGCAGCACTACTTCGGCGACACGTCTCCCGGTGCGCCGACCGCGCGGTTCCACGCGGCGATCGACGCGCTGCTCGCGAAGGCCGAGGAGTGGCGGGGGCGGAGCTGAATCAGGCCGGGTGATCGCTGTTGTAGCGATCCAGCACCTCGTCGATGGGGCCGTCGAGCGCGAGCCTGCCGCCGTCGAGGTAGAGCCCGCGGCTGCAGAAGCGGCGCAGGTCGCGCTCGTTGTGCGAGACGAGGAAGAGGGTCTTGCCCTCGGCGAGCAGCTCCTCGATGCGCCGGTAGCACTTGGCGCGGAAGGCCTTGTCGCCCACCGCGAGCACCTCGTCGACCAGCAGAACGGGTTCGTCGAGCTGCGAGATGAGCGAGAACGCCACGCGCACCTTCATCCCGCTCGAGAGGTGCTTGAACGGGGTGTCGATCACCTCGTCGGCGCCGGCGAAGTCGATGATCGAGTCGAAGCGCTCGGCGATCTCGCGCTTCCCGAGACCGTGCAGCCCCGCGGCGAGATGCACGTTGTCGCGCACCGTCAGGTCGCCGACGAAGCCGCCCGTGATCTCGATCAGCGGGGCGACGCCCCCGCCCACCTCCACGCTGCCCTCGTCGGGGAACAGCACCCCGGCGACGAGCTTGAGCAGGGTCGACTTGCCCTGGCCGTTGCGGCCGACCACGCCGATGGCCTCCCCGGCGCGCACCTCGAACGAGACGCCGCGCAGCGCCCAGAACTCGCCCGGCCGGCTGCGGCGGGAGCGTCCGGCGAAGAGATCCTTGAAGCTGCGCCGGGATCCCCGATTGCGCCGGAAGCGCACGCCCAGCCCCTGCGCCGAGATGATGGTCTGCCCGGTGACGATCGATGCGGTCCCCATCACAGCTCCTTCAGGACGCCGCCGATGGTTCGGCGGAAGACGATCACGCCGGTGGCGAGGATGGCGAGCGAGAGCGCGGCGGAGACCCCGATGAGCGGCCAGTCCAGCTGGTCGGGGAAGAACCCCGCGCGGAACAGGGCGAAGATGCCGGAGAGCGGGTTGAGCCACGCCAGGGGCTGGGCGAAGCCCGGGAGGTCGGCGGCGCCGTAGATGACGGGCGACGCGTAGAAGAGCACGCGCAGGATCAGCTTCGCGGCCCGCTCGACGTCGCGGAAGAACACGGTGAGCGGTGCGATGATGAGGCCGATGCCGAGCGTGAGTGCGGTGAAGAGCAGCACCGCGACCGGGAACAGCAGCAGCCCCCACCCGGGCTTCGCGCCGGTGGCGATCGCGAAGGCAGCGAGCACCGGGAGGCTGAGCAGGAACTCGATGCCCTTCGAGCACACGATGCGTCCCACCCAGATCCAGTGCGGCAGCGACACCGAGCGCACCAGCTTCACGTCGCGCAGGAATGCGCGCGTGGAGTCCGAGACCGCGCCGTTGAACCACACCCACGGCAGCATCGCGGTGAGCAGGAAGACGATGTAGGGCTCCTCGCCGACGGTGCGCGAGAAGACCTGGGTGAAGATGAACCAGTAGATGAGGCTCATCAGCAGCGGGTCGAGGATCGACCACAGGTATCCCAGCAGCGACGTGGAGTACCGCACCTTGAGGTCTCGGCGGCTCAGCAGCCACAGCGAGGACCACGCGCTCGCGCGCAGCGGCCGGAGCTCGGAGGAGGAAGTCACAACAGCTATTCTGCCGGTTCGGAGGGCCACGGCGCGCATCGGGGCGTGCGCGGCGCGGTGCGCGGACGCCGCAACTCGGAGTGCACGCCCCGACGCACATCCGCTACGCACGTTCCCGGTCCGATGATTTGCTAAATTAGAACGCGTGCCGCCCGAAACCACGTCTGCCATGCCCATTCCCGAAGCGGAGTCGGAGGGGCGATCGCCGCGTACGGGTCGTATCCAGGTGCCGGTCCCCTCGGTGGTGCGCGCCCGCGAGCGCGGGCGCATCGCCGAGCAGAACCCCGTGGTGCTGCGCACCGAGATGCTCACCAAGACCTACGGGAGCCTGATCGCGGCAGGCGACGTGTCGATCGAGGTGCACGCCGGATCGTTCACGGGCATCGTCGGCCCCAACGGCGCGGGCAAGACCACCACGCTCTCCATGATCAGCGGCCTGCTGCGCCCCACCTCCGGCCGGGTGACCGTGGGCGGCGTCGACGTCTGGTCGGACGGGCCGGCGGCGAAGCGGCTCATCGGCACGCTGCCCGACCGGCTCCGGCTCTTCGACCGGCTCACGGGTGCGCAGCTCCTCTACTACTCGGGCGTGCTCCACGGCGTTCCCGAGGCCTCGGTGGCCCAGCGCTCGGCCGAACTCGCGGCCGCGTTCGGCCTCGAGTCCGCGCTCGGCCGTCTCGTCTCCGACTACTCCGCCGGCATGCAGAAGAAGATCGCCCTCGCGTGCTCCATGATCCACGCGCCCGAGGTGCTCGTGCTCGACGAGCCCTTCGAGACCATCGATCCCGTCTCGGCGTCGAACGTCACCGAGATCCTGGAGAAGTACGTGGGCGGCGGCGGCAGCGTGGTGATGTCGAGCCACAGCCTCGACCTCATCCAGCGGGTCTGCGACCACGTCTCGATCATCGTCGACGGCAGCGTGATCGCCCAGGGCACGGTGGACGCGGTGCGCGACGGCCTCAGCCTGGAGGAGCGCTTCACGAAGCTGACCGGGATGAGCGACGCGAGGAAGGGGCTCGAGTGGCTGCACGGCTCTTCCGACTCCGTCTAGCGCTGCTGGGAGGGGACTTCCGGGGATCGTTCGGCAGGGGCCTGCGCACCTCGCTGTGGTACCTCGTACTCGCCGCCGCCGCGGTGCTGCTGGCCTATCTGCCCGCGCGCCTGCTGCCCGCGGGTGAGGATCGCGCGCTCGTCGACACCATCGTCGGCTCGCTCGTGCTCGCCGCCGTCTTCCTGGTGCCGTTCTTCGAGAACCGCCGCCACCTCGAGCCGCGGCAGTTCGCGCTGTTCCCGTCCGGTCCCGGATCGATCGCCGTCGCACTGCTCCTGACCTCGATCGTGAGCTGGCCGTTCCTGCTGCTCGCGGTGTGGCTCGTCGCGCTCGCGATGCTGCGTCCCGAGTGGCACCAGCCGGGCTGGCTCGCCCCCGCGGCGCTCGTACTCGCGGCGCTCCTCGCCGTCTGCAGCGCCCGCGTGATGTCGGCGCTCTCCAGGCTCCTCGCCGGTCAGCGCTTCGCCGGTGCCGTGCGCACGGTCGGCGCGGTGCTGTTCGTGGCGTTCCTGCCCGTCGCGGTGTTCGCCGGCGCGACGGTCTTCGGTCCCGAGGGCCGCGACGCCGCGGCCGATGCGGCGGAGGTGGCGGGCTGGACGCCGTTCGGCGCGCCGTTCGCCGCGCTCTCGCTCGCGGCCTCGGGCGACGTCGACGGCGCCGTGCTCCGGCTCGCGGTGGTCGCCGGTGCGATCCTGCTGCTGATCGGACTCTGGATCCCGATCGTCTGGGTGTCCAATCAGCACATCGAGCGCCCGGTCGATCCGGGAGCGGCGCGCACCGGCCTCGGCTGGTTCGAGCGCTTCGCCGCCCGACCCGCCCAGGTGATCGCGGCGCGTCAGCTGACCTACTGGGCCAGGGATCCCCGTTACCGGGTGGCGCTGTTCGCGATCCCGATCGCCCCGATCGTCATGATGCTCGCGTTCTGGGTGGCCGGCGCGGATCTGCGCACGCTGTCCCTCGTGCCGCTGCCGGTGATCCTGCTGCTGCTCGGCTGGTCGCAGCACAACGACGTCTCCATGGACTCGACGGCCATCTGGGAGCACGTGGCCAGCGGCATCCGGGGTCGCGCCGACCGCGCGGGCCGGCTCGCGCCGGTGCTGATGCTCGGCGTGCCGATCGCCCTCATCGGATCGAGCCTCACCGTGACGGTGCTGGGGGACTGGCGGGTGCTGCCCGCGGTGCTGGGCATGAACCTCGCGGTGCTGTTCGTGTCGAGCGCCGTGTCGAGCGTCTTCTCGGTGCTGATGCCGTACCCGGCCACCCGCCCGGGCGACAGCCCCTTCGTGCAGCCGCAGTGGTCGGGCTCGGGATCGGGGCTGGCGCAGACCCTCTCGATGCTCATCGCCCTCGTGCTGGCCGTGCCGCCCGTGTGGTTCTCGGTGCTCGCGCTCATCGACGTCGGCTTCGTGCAGAACATCTGGGCCCTGGCCTTCGGCATCGGCTACGGCGCCCTCGCGCTGCTGCTCGGCGTGCTCATCGGCGGATGGATCTTCGACCGCAGCGGGCCCGAACTGATCGCGGTGACCCAGGTCTTCGACTGACGGGGGCCGCGCGGCCGGGCAGGAGTAGAATGGCCGCATGGGTATCTTCACGCGACGAGACTCCGACCCCGCGGGGGGCACCGACGTGCTCGACCGCGAACTCGAGAAGCTGCTCGAGGACGCGCAGATCGAGGACGGCGACCACGAGCGCTTCTCGCACTACGTGCCGAAGGACAAGATCCTCGAATCGGCCGTGACGGGGAAGCCGGTGCGCGCGCTCTGCGGGAAGAAGTGGACCCCCTCGCGCGATCCCGAGAAGTTCCCGGTGTGCCCCGACTGCAAGCGGGTCTACGAGCGGATGAAGGGCTGATCCGACCGCGTCCGTCGGAGCGGCCGTGCCCGCCGCGTCCGCCCTGCGGTGCCCGGCCCGTCTAGCGGTACTCGGTGGGGATCGCGGGATCGCCGCGGGTGAGGCTCATCGCGACGAGCGGCAGTTCGCGCACGCGCAGCGCGTGACGCTCGCGGGCGGCGGCGATGCCCTCCGCGCCGGTGTGCCCCGCCTGCACCGCGCCGTCGACGACGAGCGGTACGAGCACCTCGCGGGCGCCCCCGCCGGTGGTCTCGGCGAGCTCGGACCCCTCGCTCTCGCCGCCGGGGCCGTCTCCCAGGAGGATCAGCTCGGCCGTCGCGACGCCGCGCGCATCGTATGCGCGGCGCACGCTCTTGCGGCCTCCCACGGAGACCTTGTCGGCCGACTTCTTCGCGACCGAGACCCACTCGCCGGCGTCGTCCTCGTGCGCGACGAGCTTGTACACCATGCCCATCGTGGGCGATCCCGAGCCGACCACCACGGAGGTGCCCACGCCGAAGCTGTCGACCGGTGAGGCGGCGAGTGCCGCGACCGTGTGCTCGTCGAGGTCGTTGGTGACGGTGATGCGCGTGCGGGTCGCGCCGAGCTCGTCGAGCAGGCGGCGCACGCGCGCGACGACGACGGGCAGGTCGCCCGAGTCGATGCGCACCGCCCCGAGCTCCGCGCCGGCGACCTCGACCGCCGTGCGCACGCCCTGCTCGATGTCGTAGGTGTCGACGAGCAGGGTGGTGCCGGTGCCCAAGGCCGCGACCTGCGCCTCGAAGGCGTCCCGCTCGCTGTCGTGCAGCAGGGTGAAGCTGTGCGCGGCGGTGCCCATCGTCGGGATGCCGTAGCTGCGGCCGGCCTCGAGGTTGGAGGTGGCGCTGAAACCCGCGATGTAGGCGGCGCGCGCCGCGGAGACGGCGCTGCGCTCGCCGGTGCGGCGCGAGCCCATCTCGGCGAGCGGCTTGCCGCCCGCGGCGTGCGTCATGCGGGAGGCCGCGGTGGCGACCGCCGAGTCGGAGTTGAGGATGCTGAGTGCGAGGGTCTCGAGCAGCACTCCCTCGGCGAAGCTCGACTCGACCGTGATGAGCGGGGAGCCGGGGAAGAAGACCTCGCCCTCCGGATATCCCCAGACGTCTCCGCTGAAGCGGAAGTCGGCGAGCCAGTCGAGCGCGGCGTCGCTGACGATGCGCTGCTCGCGCAGGAAGTCGAGCTCGTCTTCGGCGAAGCGGAAGCGCTCGATCGCCTCGAGCAGCCGTCCGGTGCCGGCCACCACGCCGTATCGCCTCGCACCCGAGAGGCGCCGTGCGAAGAGCTCGAAGACGCTGCGCCGGTGCGCGGTGCCGGCCTGGAGCGCCGCGTCGACCATGGTGAGCTCGTAGTGATCGGTGAGGAGAGCCGTCGAGGTGTGCACGTCGCCAGCATATCCGGTCGTCGGTGCGGGCTAGCGGAAATCCCGGGAGGTGATGCCGGCGGGCGAGGCGAGCGGCTCGAAGGCGTCGGCGATGATGTTGACCACGCCCTCCGGGGAGCGCTCGACCGCGCCCCGGATCACGAGTGCGGGGGAGGATCGGGCCACGAGCCGGTTGCGCAGCCAGACGTCCCGCCACGTCACCACGTTGACGCTGCCGGCTTCGTCCTCGAGCGTGACGAAGACGATGCCTCCCGCGGTGCCCGGCCGTTGGCGATGCGTGACGAGGCCCGCGACCTCCACCATCGTTCCCGGGCGCGTGCGCCGCACCCGGTCCGAGCGCACCACGCCCCGTGCGTCGAGCGATTCGCGCAGCAGCGCGAGTGGGTGCGCCGCGAGCGGGATCCCCGTCGTCCACAGGTCGAGCGCGGTCTGCTCAGCGGGATTCAGCACCGGAAGCAGCGGCGGCTGCACGTGCACCGCGATGCCGGGCAGGAACCGCTCGCGGTTGTCCGCCGCCGGCACGGCCGCCCAGAGGGCCTCGCGGCGTCCGATCCCGAGGCTCTCGCAGGCGCCCGCGGCGGCCAGCGCCTCGATCCTGCCGCGGTCGAGATCGGCCCGGCGGGCGAGATCCGCGAGGTCCGCGAACGGGGCCTGCTCGCGCGCCCGGGTGATGCGCTCGGCGGCCTCGAGTTCGATGCCGCGGATCCCGGTGAGGCCGAGCCGCACCGCGAAGGCCCCGTCGCGGCGGTGGGCGCCGCTCGTGTCCGGCGCATCCGGGTCGAAGGGCCCGACAGGCGGTTGCGTCTGGGCGATGCAGGCGTCGGAGCCGGTGCTGCGGGCGCGGGGAGCGGGCGCTCGATCTGCGGATGCTCCGGCTGCGGGCGCTCGATCTGCGGATGCTCCGGATGCGGGCGCTCGATCTGCGGATGCTCCGGATGCTCCGCCTGCGGGCGCTCCGTCCGTGGATGCTCCGTCCGCGATCGCTTCGAGTTCCGCTTCCGCACCCGAGCGCTGCACGTCGGGCGGGCGCACCTCGACGCCGTGGCGCCGCGCATCCTGCACGAGCTCCCGCGAGGAGTAGAACCCCATGGGCTGCGAGCGCAGCAGTCCCGCGAGGAAGGCCCCGGGATAGTGCAGCTTGAACCAGGAGCTGACGTAGACGAGCAGGGCGAAGCTGAGCGAGTGGCTCTCGGCGAAGCCGAAGTCGGCGAAGGACTTGATCTGCTCGTAGAGCCGGGCGGCATCCTGGTCCGTGATCCCGTTCCGCTTCATGCCGGCGAAGAGCTTCGCCTCGAGGCTCTCGATCCGCTCCTCGCCGCGTTTCGAACCCATGGAGCGGCGCAGCAGGTCGGCGTCCTCGGCGCTGCAGCCCCCGATCGTCGTGGCCATCTGCATGAGCTGCTCCTGGAAGATGGGGATGCCCAGGGTGCGCTCGAGCACGGGCTCGAGCAGCGGATGCGGATAGGTGACCGGCTCTCCCTCCCGGCGACGCAGGTACGGGTGCACCGCGCCGCCCTGGATGGGGCCGGGGCGGATGAGCGCGATCTCGATGACGAGGTCGTAGAACGTGCGGGGCCTCAGTCGCGGCAGGGTGTTCAGCTGGGCGCGGCTCTCGACCTGGAACACGCCGACGGCGTCGGCCCGGCACAGCATGTCGTAGACGCCGGGCTCCTCTTTGGGGATCGTGTCGAACGCCCAGCGCTCGCCCGTGCTCGCGGCGACGATGTCCATGGTCTTCTGCAGCGCGCTGAGCATGCCGAGGCCGAGCAGGTCGAACTTGACGAGCCCCATCGTCTCGCAGCTGTCCTTGTCCCACTGCAGCACGGTGCGCTTGTCCATGCGGGCGTGCTCGATGGGGCAGACCTCGCCGACGGGTCGCTCGGTCAGCACCATGCCCCCCGAGTGGATGCCGAGGTGCCGGGGAGCCTTCAGGAACTGCCGGGCCAGCTGCTGCACGGGCGCGGGAATCGGGCTGTCGGGGTCGTCCTCGATCCCGCCCCACCGCTCCAGCCCCTTGGTCCAGGCCCGCTGCTGGCCGGGGCCGTAGCCGAGGGCCTTGGCCGCGTCGCGGATCGCGGCCTTGGGGCGGTAGCTGATGACGTTCGCGACCTGCGCCGCGTTGCGCCTGCCGTACTTCTCGTAGACGTACTGGATGATCTGCTCGCGCTTCTCGGAGTCGAAGTCGACGTCGATGTCGGGCTCCTCGTCGCGCATGCTCGACAGGAAGCGCTCGAAGGGGAGCCGGTAGAAGATCGCGTCGACCGCTGTGATCCCGAGCACGTAGCACACGGCCGAGTTGGCGGCGGATCCGCGCCCCTGGCACAGGATCCCTCGGCTCCGGGCCTCTCGCACCAGGTCGTGCACGATGAGGAAGTAGCCGGGGAACTCCTTCTTCTCGATGACGGCGAGCTCCTGCTCGAGCCTGGTCCGGTGGCTCTCGGGGAGGGACGCGCCGTAGCGGCGCCCGGCCCCCTCCCACACGAGCCGGCGCAGCCAGCTCATCTGCGTGTGCCCCTCGGGCAGCTCGAGCCTCGGCAGATTGGGGCGGGCCGCCTTGAGTGGGAAGGCGAGCTCGCGGGCCAGGGGCACGGTGCGGGCGACCGCGTCGGGGTAGCGCGCGAAGCGGCGGAGCATCGCGGCGCCGCTGCGCAGGTGGGCGCCTCCCGAGGCGGGCAGGTGCGGATCGAGCTCGTCGAGGCTGCGTCGCGCCCGCACCGCGGCCATGGCCTCGGCCAGCCGCGCCTGGGCTCGGGAGGCGTAGTGCACGTTGCCCGTCGCGATCGTGGGGAGCCCGCGTTCGGCGGCGAGGCCGGCGAGGCGTGCATTGCGTGGATCATCGCCGGGGTGCCCGTGGTGCGTGAGCTCGACGTAGACGTTGTCGGCGCCGAAGAGAGCGGTGAGGCGGTCGAGCTCGGCCAGCGCCGGTGCGTCGCCGGCCCCGCGGGTCGAGGGACCGCCGGCGCCGATCATGCCGGCCGCGCCGATCCCGCCGGTCGCATCAAGGGCGCGGCGCACCGCGCCCTTGCGGCAGCCCGTGAGGATCACCCACTCGCCACCGCCGGCCTCGGCGAGCGCCTCCAGGTCGTACACGGGACGTCCCTTCTCGCCTCCGGCCAGCTGCGCCTCCGTGATCGCACCGGCGAGACGGTGGTATCCCTGCGCACCGCGGGCGAGCACCAGCAGGTGCGTTCCCGCGGGATCGGCGGCCCCGAGCTGCGGCGCGTCGAGCCCCAGGGAGAGCTCGGCCCCGTAGACGGTGAGGAGCGAGGCGCCGCGCTCTCCGTCCCGGTCCTGGTCCCCGTTCCTGTGCGGGTTCCCGTCCCCGCCCCGGTGCTCGTCCCCGTGCGCGCTCTCGTGCTCGTTCCCGTCCTCGTTCCCGTCCCGATTCCCGTCCTCTGTGCTCCCGTTCTCGTGCTCGTCCCCGCTTCTGCCCTTCGCATCCTCCCGGTCCCTCCTCGCCTGGGCCTCGGCCGCCTCCGCGAAGCGGGCGGCCCCGTAGAAACCGTCGTGGTCGGTGAGCGCGAGCCCGGTGAGTCCCAGTCGCGTCGCCTCGGCGATGAGCTGCTCGGGAGCGGAGGAACCGTCGAGGAAGCTGTAGTGGGAGTGCGCGTGCAGCTCCGCGTAGGGCACCGCGGGTTCGTCTGAGCGAGGCTCCGCCCGAGACGACGGCGTTGCGACTGCGGCCGCTTCGGCGCGCTGGGACTCGGAGGGGGATGCCTCCTGCGCAGACGCCGGCGGACGCAGCGAGAGCCGGCGCTCGAATTCATCCCAGGGGATGGGGGAGTTGTTCCATCTCATCGCGGTTCCTCAGTCGTAGCGCCCCTCGGCGAGCCAGCGGCCTCCCTCGCGGAGCAGCAGCCAGGCGTCGCCGTCGGCGAGCTGCAGCTGCAGCCTGAAACGCTCGGGGGCGCCCCGCCACCAGCCCTCGCGGATGGCCCAGGGGGGCGACCAGTCGCTCACCGGCTCGGTGAACTCGGTGCTCGCCACTCGGAGACGGGCCGGATGCGCGGTGAGCAGATCCTCCTCGTCGATGCTCACGGGGAGGTCCTCGGCGTCGGTGAGCTCCGCGGGGAGCGGTTCCGGGAACACCAGGCTGGGCATCGGTCCGGGCAGCGCGCCGGGCCAGGGGCCCGCGGCCGAGGCGCGCGATCCTCGTTCCCCGGCCCGGCCCGTGCTCCAGGGGACGAAGCGCTGCCGGTCGGAGAGCAGCCGGCTCCCGGCCAGCTCCATCGTGCCCACGCCGGTGTGCCCGAGGCGGCTCTGCACGCGGCTGAGGTGGTGGTGCACGCGCTCGTCGGGTTCCGTGCTCCACAGTCCCGGCTCGTGCGCCGCGGCCCGGTCGGTGTGGGCGGGGACCAGCCGCACGTGGGCGACGCCCGCCGCCTCCCGTCCGCTGTCCCGCGCCGTGGACCCCGCCGACATCGCGGAGGCCTGCCAGCGCACCCGGTTGACCGCATCGGCGGCCGTGAAGCGGTGCGGGTGGGACCACACCCGCTCGTGACGCACGCCGATGTCGTCGGTGAGCTCGACCCGGAGGGCGGTGCAGACCAGACGCTCCTCCGCGAGTCCGGAGATGAGACGTTCGGTGAGGGCGACGCAGGCGAATGCGAGCTGCTCTGCGCTGTCGAGCGGGGGCTCGAGGGGGAGCTCGACGGCGAGCTCCCGCACCGGCGTGCGCGGGAGCACCTCGGAACCGTGCTGGGGACCCGAGGCCGAGGCCCGACGGTGCGCGGCGACCCCTTCCGCGCCGAAGCGCTGCCGCACCGCGTCTTCCGGGAGCGCCGCCAGCGCGCCCAGCGTGCGGATGCCGAGCCCGTGCAGGAGCTCGGCGAAGCGCGGCTCCGCGGCTCGCCCCACCGGCAGCGCGCCGAGGAAGGCCCGGGAGGCGCCGGGCGGCACGATGCGCACGCCCGTATGCGGTGCGGTGACGCCGGGATCGGCCGAGGAGGCTCGCGCGGCCTGCTCCGCCGCGAAACGCCCGTCGGCGATCCCGACCCTCGCCTCGGGCAGGCCGAGCTGCTCCGCGCACCGCAGGATCGCGGCGGCGGCGCGCTCCTCATCGCCGTAGTAGCGTGCCGGCCCGCGGGCGCGGAGCGCGCAGAGGCCCGGGCGGAGCGGTTCGACCCCCGGCACGAGGCGCTCGAGCGAGGCGATCACCGGGGCGAAGCGCCGTTCGTCGACGCCGGGATCGTGGGGGTGCACCTCCAGCTGCGGGCAGCGGGCCTGCGCCTCGTTCTCGCGCAACCCGACGCGCACGCCCTCCGCCCTGGCCGCGGCCGAGCAGGCCGTCACGCGCCGGTTCGCGATCAGGGCGACGGCGGTGGCGTCCGATCCCGCCGCCGGGGCGTGCTCCGACTCGCGCAGGTGGGCGTGCACCGGCCAGTCGGGCACCCAGAAGACGATGATCCGCTCGGCGGAGGGCTGTTCGGGGGCGTTCATCGGGGCACCAGCCTCTGCACCGGAGGAGTCTCCGGATCCGCGAGCGCACCGCCCGAGAAGCGCACGACATGCCGTTTCGCCCCGCGGCGATCCAGCGTCTGCACGGCGAGCTCCCGCTCCTCGAGCAGACCGTGCCCCTGGCCGAGCCCCCGCCACCGGGAGGCCGAGACGCGCAGCGTGCACTCCGCGCGCGGCCAGTCGCCCACCGCGACGAGTGCGGAGCCGTGCTCGCGGAGCCGCGCCGAGATCCGCTCGACATCACCCGGACGGGGCCGGGCCGGCGGGCGCAGCAGCACCACGGTGAGCACCTCGCTCAGCGCCCCCGCGAGGCCCAGCGCCTCATCGCCCGGGTGGGGGACGAGCACGCAGCGGTCGAGTGCGACGCCGAGCGCGGCAGCGGCCTCTGCGCCGAATGCGGGGCAGCCGATCACCCCGCACCAGGATCCCGAGGAGGAGGCTTCGGCCAGCAGCGCCAGCGCCAGTTGGTGCGAGCCCAGCACCGAGTAGCTCGCGCCGCGGCGCAGTGCGCCTCCGGGGAGGAGCGGTCGCAAGCCGGGGGAGGTGGGCAGCGCGCGATCGTCGAGCCGCAGCGGCTGCATCTCGGTGATGCGCTGCTGCAGCGAGCGGACGGTCGCGACGGAATTCATGCAGCCATATTCGAACATATGTTCGAATAAGTCAACCTCGACGCGGGTGGGCGCGCCGGGCTCCGGAACGCCCGCGAAGACGGCGTAGGATGGGGGAGATGAACGAGGACGAGCTAGACGATTACGAGCGCGAGGCCGAGCTGTCGCTGTTTCGCGAATACCGCGACATCGCCAGCCAGTTCCGGTACGTCGTCGAGACCGAGCGCCGCTTCTACCTGGCCAACGAGGTGGATCTCAAGCGGCAGGACGCCGGGAGCGACTTCTACTTCGAGCTCTCGATGACCGATGTCTGGGTGTGGGACGTGTATCGCGCCGACCGCTTCGTGAAGTCGGTGCGGGTGCTCACCTTCAAGGACGTGAACGTCGAGGAGCTCTCGGCTCGGGAATTCTCCCTGCCGCAGGAGCTGGCGCTCGACGAGTAGCCGCGAACTCTCCGTGCGCCGCTCACAATCACCGTGCGCGGCGGGCGACGAAGAGTTCTCCACGGATCCGCCCGGCGCACTCCGCCGCTGAGGCCGGCTCTGCGAGAGTCGAGGCATGACCTCGCCCCGCATACTGCTGATCGCTCCCTTGCTGGTGGTGATCCCGCTGCTCGCCCACGGTGCGGGAGTACCGTCTCCGGGCCTCGTCGCGAGCCCCGATGCGCAGCAGGCGTCCGCGCCTCGGGGATCAGCCGGGACGCCCGACGCGGCGGTGCTGTGGGTGCCTCCGGTCGGCGGGTTGTTCGAGGTGTCGGGGCCGTATCGCGCGCCGCCGCACCGATACGGCTCGGGGCATCGCGGCATCGACCTCGCGGCGAGCCCCGGTCAGGCGGTCGTCGCTCCCGCGGCGGGGACGGTCTCGTACTCGGGGCGGGTCGTCGATCGCGGCGTTCTATCGATCCGGGTGGACGAGCGCACCGTGTACACGCTGGAGCCGGTGAGCAGCGGGCTCTCGGCCGGTGCTGCCGTGACGAGCGGAGCCGTGCTCGGTGAGGTCGCGAGCGGCGGGCACTGCCTGGCCGAGTGCGTGCATCTCGGTGTGCGCGTGGACGGCGAATACGTCAATCCGCTGCGCTATCTCCTGCGTCGCCCCGTACTGCTGCCCCTCGGGCGAGTCGTGCTCGACTGAGTCCGGGCCCGGGCCCGGGTCGGGTGGCGGGCGGAGTCCCGGAGGCGACGGCGCGTTCTGCGTGCTGCGGTTCTGCGATGCGGCACCGGACGGCGTCAGGCGCGGGGATGCGCCTGACGGTAGCTCTGGGTCAGTCGTTCGGTGGAGACGTGCGTGTAGACCTGCGTGCTCGAGAGGCTCGAGTGCCCGAGCATCTCCTGCACCACGCGCAGGTCGGCGCCGCCGTTCAACAGGTGCGTCGCCGCCGTGTGCCGGAAGGTGTGCGGTCCGCGGGGGCCACCCCCGGGCTCCTGCTCGAGCTCGTGGGACACCAGGCGGTACACCGCGTTCGGCCTGAGCGGTCCGCCGCGATTGCCGAGGAAGAGCGAACCCTCGTCGGGGCGTTCGGCCCGCGCTGCGAGTGCGGGCCGGGCCGCGTCGAGGTAGTCCTCGATCGCTCGTGCAGCGGGCGCCCCCAGGGGGACGACGCGTTCCTTGCCGCCCTTGCCGAGCACTCGCACCGTGCGCTCCCTGCGGTCGAGGCCGGTCACCGGGAGGGAGCAGAGCTCCGACACGCGCAGCGCGGTCGCGTACAGCAGCTCGAGTACCGCGTGGTCGCGCATCTGCACGGGGTCCCCGCTCTCCGCTCTCCGCGCGGCGCGGTCGAGGATGCGCGCCATCTGCTCGTCCGCGAGTACGCGCGGCAGCTCGCGCGGCGCCTTCGGGGAGCGCAGCCGGGAGGCGGGATTGCCCGGGACCAGCCGGCGCAGTTCGAGCCAGCCCCCGAACGACTTCAGCGTGGCGACGTTGCGGGCGAGTGTACTCGGGGCGAGGCCGCGCTGCTGGCGGTCCCAGAGCCAGCCGCGCATGAGCTCGAGGTCGCAGTCGTCGACCGTCGCGGCTTCCGCGGTGCCGTGCCCGGCGAAGAGCGCGAAATCATGCAGGTCGCGCCGGTACGCGCGCACCGTGTGCTCGGAGTAGCCGTATTCGAAGCGGACGGCGTCGAGGAAGGAGTCGATCGCTGCCGTCAGTCGCATGCTCTCATTCTCCCCGCAGCAGGGCCCAGCGGTCCTCGGCCGCGCCCGGCGTTTCGCGACGGGCGGCAGTCCCGGCGCAGATCCGTCGGTCCAGACGGCCTCAGGGGGGCCTGCGCCCGTCTGCGGCTCACCGGTGTCGCCGCGCTGCACGTGGGCGCTGCTTTCCGGTGCGAGGGGATCATCGGTGTTCCACCCGCGTAGGATGCCGGCCACGATGATCGGGCCATCGGCAAGCAGGGGGTGAGGATTCTCCTCGGAGCCGCTTCTCAACTGCGTAGGGAAAGCGTAGCAATATGTAGAATGTAATCCAGTTCTGATAATTCTGATGCAGGATTCTCAACAGGACCTCGGACGCCTGGCCGGGCGGTCATTCCCCACCCGATGGAACGACGTCTGCTCTCCGGCGTTCACAGCCCTATCCCGCCGGTCGCCGCAACCCGGACGGAAGAGGAAGAGAGAGTAGTGACCTTTTGCAGAACGGGGGAGCGTGATGAGAGCTGAGACTCAGTTGCTGCGGGAGCACAGCGCCATGGAAGCCGCCAAGCCCGTCGACGAGGTGCTCCCGTCGTATCGAGGACGCCTGCGAGCGGCGCTCGAATGGCCGGGCCTGAACCCGGTGCCGTTCCCGGTGAGCCGCGGCCTCGACCTCGCCGTGCAGTGGTTCGCACCCGCACGAGTGGCGGTCGAGCAGACCACCCTCCTGCATCACAGTGAGAGCGAGCTGCTCGAGTACGCGGTGCGGCATCGCGGCGATTCCGAGTTGCACCTCCGTTCGATGGACGACCTGTGGCTGTCGTCCTGCCCGGTACCGAGCGGGCATGACCCGCTGCTGGTCGTGACGAGGAACGGGCACCATCGGCACCTGGTCTTCGAGACCATCGGATACCCGCGAGTCCGAGGGCTCGTTCGGGGGTGCCTTCCGGATACCTGGCAGGTACGGCGGGAAGACGCTCGATGGGTGCGGCTCTTCCTGCGGCTCGGTATCGCCGAGCTGCGCCGTTCGCATGACCCGGGTGCGTTCACACTCATCGATCCAACCGGATGCGTCGGGTGGGTGCTGCCACCGGGGGAAACGCCGACCGCTCATCTGGTGGGCGAGGTCGTGGAGCGCATGGCGCGGCTCGAGTCCGTCATCGGGGCAGTGCAGGACAGCAGGGTCGCGGTCCTCCGAGATCCCGATGCGCTGCGCCGGCAGCTCGCCGCCCTCGGACTGTGCACGAGGATCACGCTCATGTTCTCGCGTCGTACGCGCGCCTGAGCACAGCTGCGCTCGCCGGTGGGCGCCGCGCTCACCGGTGGGCGCTGCGCTCGCCGGTGGGCGCCGCCTTTCGTGCACCTGCCGCCGGAGCGAACCCTTTCCTGAGCGCGGCGGAGGCATCCGATGCCGATCTGCACCTCGGCTACGAACTCGGCGGGTGCACCGATCCGGGGCAGGATCCGATCGCCGATTCCGGTTGCACGCGCTCATTCTCGCCGCAGCAGGGCCCAGCGGTCTTCGGCGGCGCCCGGCGTTCCATGACGGGCGACGGCCCCGAGCAGTTCGAGCTCTGCCAGTGCGGATCGCGCCTCCGCGATCTCGAGCCCGGCCCGGCGCGCCACCTCCACGACGTCGCGGCTCCCGCGCAGCGGCAGCGCGTCGATCACCCGCCGGTGCCGGGCGGGCTGCCGGGCGGACCCGGACCCGTCGACGGCTTGCGCGTCGAACAGCATCGGTTCATCGGAGAGACCGAGGAACTCGCGCGCCTCGGCGCCGTTCGTCACGAGCGTCGCGCCGTATTCCCGGAGCAGCCGGTGGCACCCCGCGGAGGCCGCGCTGGTGACCGGGCCGGGAACCGCCCCGAGCGGCCGCCCCAGTTCCGCCGCGTGCCCGGCGGTGTTGAGGGATCCGGAGCGAACACCTGCCTCGGTGACGAGCGTGGCCCGCGCGAGCGCCGCGATCGACCTGTTGCGCTGGAGGAACCGCCAGCGCGTGGGTGCCGATCCCGGCACCATCTCGGAGCAGACCGCCCCGGACTCGGAGATGCGCTCCAGCAGCCCGCCGTGAGAACTCGGATAGGGCATGTCAGCCCCGCCGGCCAGCACGGCGACGGTGGGCGCGCCGAGCGCGAGCGCGGTGCGGTGGGCGACCGCGTCGATGCCGTAGGCCGCGCCGGAGACGATCGTCGTGCCCGCTTCGCAGACGCTCTCGGTGAGCTCCGCGGTGATGTGGGAGCCGTAGCCGGTGCAGGCGCGCGCCCCGACGACCGCGAGGGAGAGTCCTGTGAGGATGGCGGGGTCGCCGCGGACCCAGAGCAGGAGCGGGGCGTGGTCGCCGAGGTCGTCGAGTGCGGACGGCCAGTGCTTCGATTCCGGCGTGACGATCCGCATTCGGGAGTCGAGGGCGCGATCGAGGTCGGCGATGGTCGCCGCGCGATCGAGTCGCAGTCTCCAGCGCTTGAACGCCCGGGTGAGCTCGGACGGATCGGGATCGGCTCCCGCGGCTGCGTGCACGAGTTCGCGGACGCGGACGATCGGAGCATTCGATGCCAGCAGGTCGAGCGCCGGTACGGCCCCGAGCGCTCCGATGAGCCCGCCCGCGATCGCGTCTCCGGGCTCGACGAGCCGGGCCCACACGATCCGGGCCAGCAGCGTGTCGGCCGGTGCAGGCGGATCCGAGGCGGTCATGCCTGATCCGTACGAATCCGAGCCCGCCGCGCCTGAGCCGTCCGCATCCGGAGAGGCGCCCAGCTCGGCCTCGGCCACCAAGCGCGCGAGCCGGGGGAGGAACTCGGAGCCGGCACAGATCAACGACCCGGCACGGCCCGATCGGCGGATGCCGGCCCGCGTCCCGGTGCCCCGTATCCCGGTGCCCTCCTGAATCCCGACGCCCTCCTGCCGTTCGGCCGCATCGCGCTGCTCGGTGAGCGAGTCCTGCCTCATGAGCGAGCCCGGCCCGGCGACCTCGCGCCGCTCGCCGCCCGCGCCCCGCCCGGACCCGCTCGTGAGTCCCGTGCGGCTCATCCGGCATCGCCTCCTCGCAGCACGAGCGCTCGCGCGAGCTCGTTCCTGCCCGGACGTTCGGTGCCGTCGAGATCGGCGAGGGTCCAGGCGACGCGGAGCACCCGATCGTAGCCGCGCAGGGTCAGCGAACCCCGCGCCAGCGCGCGGTCGAGCACCGCCGTGTCGGCGCGCGGCAGTCGCGCCTCGGAACCGCGCAGCCAGTTGCCCGGCACCTCGGAGTTCACCGCCCACGGCGTGCCCCGAAGGCGCTGCGACGCGCGAGCGCGAGCGGCTGCGATGCGCCGGCGCAGCTCGCGACTCGAGGGGGCGGGAACGCCGGATTCCTGCTGCAGCACGCTCGACACGCGCCGCACGGTGAGGCGCAGGTCGATGCGGTCGCTGAGCGGGCCGGAGATGCGCTGCAGATACTTCACGCGGACGCCGGGGGAGCAGCGGCACTCCTGCGCGGTGTCGGGCGAACCCGCGTTGCCGCAGGGGCAGGGGTTGGCGGCGAGCACGAGCTGGACGCGCGCGGGGAGCACGGTGCGCAGGCGGGCGCGGTGGATCTCGATGCGGCCCGACTCGAGCGGCTGCCGCAGCGCATCGAGCACGCTGCGCGGGAACTCCGGCGCCTCGTCGAGGAAGAGCACCCCGTGGCAGGCGCGGGTGATGGCGCCGGGACGCACTCCGCCGCTGTCTCCGCCGCCGATGATGGAGACCGCCGACGCGGTGTGATGCGGCGCCTCGAACGGCGGGCGGCGCACCAGGCGGGTGAGCGGTACGCCGCCGAGGGCGGCGATGCTGCTCGCCGTGAGCGATTCGTCCGGGGTGAGGTCGGGGAGGATCGTGGGCAGCCGCGAGGCGAGCAGCGTCTTGCCCGCGCCGGGCGGGCCGAGCAGCGAGAGGTGGTGCCGTCCGGCCGCCGCGATGACGAGGGCCTCCACCGCCTCGGGCTGCCCCACGACATCGGACATGTCGAACGTCGCTTCTCCGGCCGGCGGAGCCGCTTCATCGTGCCTCGGGAGGGCGGCGCCGTCGAACTCTCCCCGGTACCAGGCGACCGCACTGGCGAGGTCGGGCACCGCGATGACCTCGATGCCAGGAACGAGGGCGGCCTCGGCCCCGTACGAGGCGGGCACCATGACGCGGTGGAAGCCGAGCGAGCGGGCGGCGACCACCGCTGGGAGCAGACCGGCGGGGCGCCGCAGTTCGCCGTCGAGGCCGAGCTCGCCGAGGTGGGCGACACCGGAGAGGCGGTGGGACGGGAGATGGTTCGAGGCGGCCAGCGCCGACAACGCGATGGCCAGGTCGAAGCCGGAGCCGTGCTTCGGCAGCGAGGCGGGGCTGAGGTTGATCGTGAGAAACCGGTCGGAAAGAGGCAGCCCGACCTGCGCGGTGGCCGTGCGCACCCGGAGCTTGGCCTCCGCCAGTGCGGTATCGGGCAGGCCGATGATGGCCATTCCGGGGAGCTGTTGCGAGACCGCGGTCTCGACCATCACCGGCGTGCCCTCGAGCCCGGTGAGCGCGACCGATGCCGCGCGGCAGACCGCCGTGCTCATGAGATGCCCCGCAGGTGTTCGATGTGCGGCTCGGCGCCCGGCCGGAGCGTGACGCCGATGGCATCGACGCGCAGCCCGCGCGAGCGGGAGTCGTGGAGGCGGGCCCACTCGAGCAGCAGCCGCCTCAGCCGATCCGCCTTCTTCGCGGTGATGGCCTCGAACGGATGGCCGTATCCTGCTCCGCTCCGGGTCTTCACCTCGATCGCCACGAGCGTGCCCGAGTCGTGCGCGATCAGGTCGAGCTCACCGTGTCGCGTGCGCCAGTTGCGCTGGAAGACACGATAGCCCCGCTCCTCGAGGTAGGCCGCCGCGATCGACTCGCCGCGGGATCCGAGCGCCTGGTTGTGTGCTGCGGTTGGGTTCATGAGGCACCTCCTGGCCGCCCATCATCGGCGGTCGGGCGCATCGTGCGAAAGCCGATTCGGGCGCATGTGGATAGGTTCGCGAGCCTGCGCGCAGATGAGCCGGCTGTGAGCGGACTACTCGTGCTGCCGCGCCCACCGCACCTCGGCTGCGGGCGACCGCAGCGGACGATGCTTCTCCACAGGAGATCGAATATTTCTCGAAGGTTCTTCTTCAGGAACCTGCTCCCGGATGGAGCCGGCGCGGAACGAGGGGACAGGAGCAGGCGGCGAGCGGGGCGGTTGTCCAGCCCGGATCGACCCGGATGCCGGGCGGTTGTTCTTCGCGCAGTTGCGGGGTCCAGGGGATTGGATCCTGCGACTGCGTTCGCTGCGCTCTCTCCGCGCAGGATGACAAGACCGGTCCGGGATCTCTCCGCGCGGGAGGACGAGGCCGGCGAGGGAGCGCTCTCTCCGCGCGGGAGGACGAGGCCGAGCCGGGCTCCTTCCGTGCAGGATGCTGGTCGAGCTATCGGCGGGCCCTCTCAAGCGGTGCAGGCGAGCGGCGCAGACGGTGCTAAGCTAGATGCCGCACCTCGCAAGGGGTGACTTCGCGTGCCCGCTCATCGGCGCACCGCCACCGGTCTCCGTTCCGCACGGGTCCTCGATCGCCACAGATCGAGGATCGGCGCAGAAGGGAGCGGCGGAATCCGAGGGCACCAGGATCTGGTCGCGACCGCGACCGATGAACAACCGCAAAGGCGTGCCTGCAAAGGTGCGCAGAACAGGAGAACGGCAATGGCCGTCGTCACCATGCGCCAGCTGCTCGACAGCGGCGTCCACTTCGGACACCAGACCCGCCGCTGGAACCCGAAGATGAAGCGCTTCATCTTCACCGAGCGCTCGGGCATCTACATCATCGACCTGCAGCAGTCGCTCGGGTACATCGATGACGCCTACGAGTTCGTGAAGCAGACCGTCGCCCGCGGCGGTAACATCCTCTTCGTCGGCACGAAGAAGCAGGCCCAGGAGGCCATCGCCGAGCAGGCGACCCGCGTCAACCAGCCCTACGTCAACCAGCGCTGGCTCGGCGGCCTGCTCACCAACTTCCAGACCGTCACCGGTCGCCTCGAGCGCATGAAGGAGCTCGAGCAGCTCGACTTCGAGGGCACCACGAGCGGCTTCACCAAGAAGGAGCTGCTGCTCAAGAAGCGCGAGCTCGAGAAGCTGCAGAAGTCGCTCGGCGGCATCCGCCACATGACCAAGACCCCGTCGGCCCTCTGGGTGGTCGACACCAAGAAGGAGCACCTCGCGATCGACGAGGCGAAGAAGCTCGGGATCCCCGTGATCGCGATCCTCGACACCAACTGCGATCCCGACGAGGTCACCTACCCGATCCCGGGCAACGACGACGCGATCCGCTCGGTCGCGCTGCTCACCCGCGTGATCGCCGACGCCGCCGCCGAGGGCCTCATGGAGCGCCACCAGAAGCCCGCCGAGGGCGCTGAGACCGCCGCCGAGCCGCTCGCCGAGTGGGAGGTCGAGCTGCTGAACGCGGACAAGGCCGAGGCTCCGGCCGCCGAGGAGGCCCCCGCTGCGGAGACCGCCGAGGCCCCTGCCGCGGAGGACGCCGAGGCCCCCGCCGCCGAGGAAGCCGCTGCCGCGGAGTAACCTGCGGTTCACCCGCAGACGGTAGCTTCGGCACCGTCACCCGCAAGACACAGACCGAAATCATGGATCCCGTGCGGGCCGCGCAATCCGCGGCCCGCACGGGATGACACAGAAGGAGTCACACATGGCTGCAGTCAGCATGGCCGCCGTGAAGGAACTGCGCGAGCGCCTCGGCGCCGGCATGGTCGACAGCAAGAATGCGCTCGTCGAGGCCGATGGCGACATCGAGAAGGCGATCGAGATCCTGCGTCTCAAGGGCCTGAAGGGCGTCGCCAAGCGCGGCGACCGCGAGGCGAGCGAGGGTCTCGTCGCGGTCAAGCAGAGCGAGGGCGCCGCCACGATGATCGAGCTCGTCTGCGAGACCGACTTCGTCGCGAAGAACGAGAAGTTCATCGCCCTGGCGGAGCGCGTGCTCGAGGCGATCGTCGCCGCGAACGCGAAGACGATCGAGGAGGCCCTCGCGGCCCCCGCCGAGGGCAAGACCGTCGCCGACGTCATCACCGATGAGGCCGCCATCATCGGCGAGCGCATCGAGCTGCGCAAGGTCTCGCGCGTCGATGCTCCCGGCACCGCCGTCTACCTGCACCAGACCTCGAAGGACCTGCCCCCGCAGATCGGCGTGGTCGTGGGCTACGAGGGCGACGACGCCGAGGCTGCGCTGAGCATCGCCCGTCACATCTCGTTCGCCGATCCGCTCTACCTCAGCCGCGAGGACGTCCCCGAGGCCGACGTGGAGAAGGAGCGCGAGATCGTCACCGAGATCTCGAAGAACGAGGGCAAGCCCGAGGCCGCCCTGCCGAAGATCGTCGAGGGTCGCCTCACCGCGTTCTTCAAGCAGGTCGCGCTCAACGAGCAGGTGCACGCCCTCGACGCCGACAAGCGCGAGGTGAAGAAGGTCGCCGAGGCGGCCGGCATCACCGTCACCGGCTTCGCACGCAGCAAGGTCGGCGCCTAAGCGCCGCATCGGGCCCGGATCGTGAATCGATCCGGGCCCTTCTGCTGCCCACTATCATTGCCTCAACCGAGACCAGAGACCGCACACCTCACGAAGGAGACCCCATGACCGAGACCGCCGATCGCAAGCGCCGAGTTCTGCTGAAGCTCTCGGGTGAGGCCTTCGGAGGCGGGACGCTCGGAGTGAACCCCGACGTGGTGAGCCAGATCGCGCGAGAGATCGCGGCGGCGATGGAGCACGCCGAGGTGGCGGTCGTGGTGGGCGGCGGCAACTTCTTCCGCGGCGCCGAGCTCTCCCAGCGCGGCATGGACCGCGCCCGGGCCGACTACATGGGCATGCTCGGCACCGTGATGAACGCGCTCGCGCTGCAGGACTTCCTCGAGCAGGCCGGCGTCGGCAGCCGTGTGCAGTCGGCGATCACGATGACGCAGGTCGCCGAGACCTACATCCCGCTGCGCGCCATCCGGCACCTGGAGAAGGGGCGAGTGGTGATCTTCGGCGCCGGCGCGGGCCTCCCGTACTTCTCCACGGACACCGTCGCGGCGCAGCGCGCGCTCGAGATCCACGCCGACGAGGTGCTCGTGGCGAAGAACGGCGTCGACGGCGTGTACACCGCCGACCCGCACAAGGATCCCGAGGCCACGCTCATCGACCAGATCACCTACGGCGACGCCCTCGTGCGCGGCCTCAAGGTGGTCGACTCGACCGCCTTCAGCCTGTGCATGGACAACGGCATGCCCATGCGCGTGTTCGGCATGGAGCCCGCCGGCAACGTGACGGCCGCGATCCGCGGCGACGGCCTCGGCACGCTGGTGCACAGCTGAGCGTCGCGGCACCCGCGACCGCTAAGCTTGAGATACGAGCGATACCAGTAGGTTTCAGAAGGAGTACACCGTGATCGAAGAGGTCTTCGTCGACGTCAAGGACCGTATGACCAAGGCGGTCGAGGCCGCGAAGGAGGGCTTCGCCACGGTGCGCACGGGACGCGCCAACCCGTCCCTGCTGCAGAACCTCCAGGTCGACTACTACGGCACGCCGACGCCCCTGGCCCAGCTCGCCTCGGTGCAGAACCAGGACGCGCGCAGCCTCATCGTCACCCCCTACGACAAGGGGGCGATGAAGGACATCGAGCAGGCCATCCGCGACATGCCCAACCTCGGAGCCAACCCCAGCAACGACGGCAACGTGATCCGCGTCTCGCTGCCCGAGCTGACGGAGGAGCGCCGCAAGGAGTTCGTCAAGATCGTCAAGGGCCGCGCGGAGGACGCGCGGGTGGCGATCCGCAACGTGCGCCGCAGCGGCAAGGACGATCTCGACGCGCTCAAGAGCGAGATCGGCGAGGACGAGGTGGCGCGCGCCGAGAAGGAGCTCGAGGCCGTCACCAAGCAGTTCATCGACCAGGTCGACGATGCGCTGAAGCGCAAAGAGGCCGAACTGCTGGAGGTCTAACCTCATGTCGGGCCCGGAGAGACGCGACGAGATCCGGAGCGCCATCGAATCGAAGCGCGCGCAGCTCGAAGCCACGAACGCGAAGATCGAGGCTCGGGCCGGCCGCAATCTGTTCTTCGCGGTGCTCTCCGGCCTCGTGTTCGCGGGGGTGTTCCTCGCGAGCCTGCTGCTCGTCAAGCAGGTCTTCGTGCTGCTCGTCGCGATCCTCGTCGCCGTCGCGCTGATCGAACTGGCCGCCGCGTTCCGCGTGGCCGGCCGCAGAGTGCCGCGCGTCGGTGTGGTGCTGGGCGGGCTCGTCGTGGTCGGCGGCGCCTTCTTCTGGGGCGCGGAGGGGATGCTGCTGGGGCTCTTCGCCGGATCGGCGCTGCTCACGGTGTGGCGCCTCGTCGAGGGCCTCGTGCCGGCCTGGGAGACCCCGCGGCGCACCCTCGTGCGCGACGTGTTCTCCGGCCTCTTCACCCTCGTCTACGTGGCGTTCCTCGCCTCCTTCTCCGTGCTGCTCGTCGAGGGGACGCGGGGCGAGTGGTGGGTGTTCGCGCTCGTGCTGATCGTCGTCTCGGTCGACGTGGGCGCCTACGCGGCGGGCATCACCCTCGGCAAGCACAAGATGACGCCGAGGATCAGCCCCAACAAGACCTGGGAGGGCTTCGCGGGCGCCGCGGTCGCCGCGATGAGCGCGGGCGTCGCGGTCGCGCTGCTCGCGCTGCAGCAGCCGTGGTGGGTCGGGATCGTGCTCGGCGTCGTCGTGCTGCTCACCGCCACCGGCGGAGATCTCACCGAATCGCTCATCAAGCGCAACCTGGGAGTGAAGGATATGAGTTCCTGGATTCCCGGTCACGGAGGATTCCTCGACCGGATGGATTCCCTGCTGCCGTCGGCCGTCGGCGTCTACGGCGTCGCGCTCGTGCTGGGGGTGGTGTGATGGCCTCCCAGCCTCGATCGCCGCAGAGGCGGCAGAATGGTGCGGTGCACAATTCCTTTCCGCTCGTGAACGGCTCTCAGCGGGGCTACCAGCCCGAGCAGGTCGACGACTTCCTGGCGCGCGCCCGCGCCGCCTACGAGGGATCCGGAGCCGAACCCGTCGCGATGACGGCCGAGGACGTGCGGCACACGGCCTTCCCGGTGAAGCGGGGCGGCTATGCGCCGCGCTACGTCGACGCCGCCATGGACCGGCTCGAGGAGGTCTTCTTCGAGCGCGAGCGTCGCGCGCGGCTGCGCGCCGAGGGGGAGGAGGCGTGGTGGGCAGAGACCCGGCAGCTGCTCTCCGAGGTGCGCGGCCGCATCCAGCGCACCCGCGGCAAGCGCTTCCGGCGGCGCGGGATCTTCGCCACGGGGTACCGCCGCTCGCAGGTCGACGCGTTCCTGGACCGCATCGCCGAGATGTTCGAGCGACGGGAGCTGGCGCTCCAACCGGCCGAGGTGCGCGACGTCGTCTTCCACTCGGAGTGGCGGGGCTACGACGAGGACCAGGTGGACGCCCTGCTGGACGCGGTGGTCGAGCTGATCCTGGCCACTCGTCAGTGACCCGGATCCCGGGGTTCCGAATTGCCGTTGAGCGGTAAGCCGCTCTGATATAGAATCGTTACATTGTGTCTGCAGTGAATACCAACTCCGTCTCGCGCTGGTCCCGCTTCAGGGCCCCCGTCGCCGCACTCACCGTCGCCGGGTTCCTCGGCGTCGCGGTGGTCGCCCCGTTCGCCATGCCCACCGCGGAGGCCGACGCCGAAACGCTGGCCTTCCAGCAGCGCATCCACCAGGTCTTCACGCCGAACGAGACCGACGAGGCCGACCTGGTCTTCGCGGAGGTGCCCGTCGACATCTCCGCGGAGGAGCGCCAGCGCATCGCCGACGAGGAAGCGGCGGAGAAGGCGGCCAAGGAGGCCGAGGAGGCGGCGCGCGCGCAGCAGGCGTCGACCCCTCTGGCGCCGCCCAAATACTCGGGCGGAGGCTCGCCGGCCGAGTGGATGGCCGCCGCGGGCATCGCCGAGAGCGACTGGGGCTACGTCGACTTCATCGCCTCCAAGGAGAGCGGCTGGAACCCGAACGCCACCAACGCCAGCTCGGGCGCCTGCGGGCTGATCCAGGCCTACCCGTGCAGCAAGGTGCCGGGCAACGGCTACGACCCCGTCGACAACCTCCGCTGGGCCAACGGCTACGCGGTGGGGCGCTACGGCAGCTGGGCGGAAGCCTACGCCTTCTGGAACGCGAACCACTGGTGGTAAGCGGCCCATGGCGCGCCACCGGAGAGTGAACAAGTACCGGCGCGCTGCGGAGAACCCTCCGAGCGACGTCACGCGCCTCGCCTACGGCGGTGCCCGCAAGGAGACCCGGCGCGGCGGCGAGTGGTTCGTGCGCGACATCCCCGCGCATCGCGCCGAGAAGAGCTATCGCTGCCCGGCCTGCGGAACCGACGTGCCGCCCGGTCAGGCGCACGTCGTGGCCTGGAGCGCCGACCACCTCTTCGGCGACGAGGCGGCGGTGCGGGATCGGCGGCACTACCACGCCCACTGCTGGAGGGGCGTCTGAGGCCAGCCTCGAGCGCGTGAGCCGCCTCGCCCCTCAGAAGAGGGTCGGAGGAGCGACGGGCCGATCGAGCGAGACCTCGGGGGAGGGCACGGGCGCCACATCGGCGAGGCCCGGGCCGTGATCGGGCCGCCGGCCCGCCTGGAACGCGGTCGCAACGGCCCGCGCACGCAGATCGGCCGCCTCGTTGAGCACGTGACCGGCGTGGCCCTTGACCCACTCGAAACGCACGTCTCGCCCGACGAGCGCCGCATCGAGCTGCTCGAGCAGCTCGCGGTTGAGCACGGGCTTGCCGTCGGCCTTGCGCCAGCCGCGCCGTTTCCAGCCCGGCATCCACTGGGTCACCGAGTTGATGACGTACTGGCTGTCGCAGAGGATCCGCAGCGGCTCGTCCGCCCTCGGGGCCGTGGCGTGGAGCAGATCGAGCACCGCCATCAGCTCGCCCTGGTTATTGGTCGCGCGCGGCCAGCCGCCGGCGCGCCACTGATGCTCGTCGACCACCCAGGCCCAGCCCGCCGGTCCCGGATTGCCGAGCGCCGACCCGTCGGCAGCAGCGGTGAGGGTCATCGCTGCTGCTCCTCGGCCTCGCGCGACTCCGCGTCCACGGCCTCCGCGACCGGCTGATCCACCAGTCGCCCGGCGACCGTGCTCATCTTCTGCGCGTTGGTGATGACCTCGCCCAGGCTCTCGAAGTAGCGCGCCACGGCGCCCCGCTCGACCTTCAGCTGGGTCATGCGGTCCTCGGCCGCGGCGAGCACCTTCGTCGCGCGCTCCTCGGCCGCGGCGAAGGTGACCTGCGCCCGGCGCTCGGCCTCGAGCACGGTCTCGGCGGCCTGGCGTTCGGCCTCGGCACGCGTGTTGCGCGCGTCCTGCGCGGCCTCGGAGGTGATGCGCTCGTACTCCGCACGTGCGATCTCGAGCTGCGAGCGCAGCTCCTCGAGCTCGGCGCGGGTGGCCTCGATCTCGCGGCGTCCGGCCTCCGCGGCCTCGCGCTGCCGCTCGGCGAGCTCCTGCTCCAGCTGCTCGCGCTGCTGTGCCGAGGAGGTGTTGAACGCGATCGTGTCGGCCTCGATCCTCTGGTACAGCTCGCGCGCGGCGTCCTCGGCGTCGGCGCGCAGCTGCCCGAGATCGGCCTCCTCCGTGGCGCGGTACTCGGCGAGCTCGGCGACGGTATCGGCGCGCAGGAGGTCGGTCTCCTCGGTGACGGCCGTGCGCTTGGCCGCGATCTCGCGCGCGATCGCGGCCTCGTGGGCCTCGCGCTCGCGACGCAGATCCTCCTCGTGCTGGGCGACCGCGGCGGCGATGGAGCGCTCGTGCTCCTCGCGCTCCCGTGCGATGTCGGCCTCCAGCTTGGCCCGCTCGCGCTCGATCTGCAGCTCCAGCGCCTCGCGCTCGAGTCCCAGGGACTCCGCGGCCTCCTCGCGCTGGATGCGCAGGCGCTCCTCCTCGGCGGCGCGCTCGTCCTCGAGCCGCTGCTGATGCTCCCGCAGCTGTGCGGCGATGCGCGCCTCGTGCACCGTCGACTCGTCCGCGATCCGGGCCTCGTGATCGGCGAGGCCACGGGTGATCCGCTGCTCCTGCTCGAGCCGCTCCGCCGCCAGCTCCTCGTCGTGCGCGGTGCGCTCGGCGTCGAGGCGGACGCGGTGGTCCTCCCACTCCGCGATGAGGCGGTCCTGGTGGGACGCGAGCTCTCCGCCGATGCGCGCCTCGTGCCCCTCCCGCTCGCGGTCGATGCGGGTCCGGTGCTCCTCGAGCTCGGCTGCTATGGCCGCCTCGTGCGTCGCGCGCTCCTCGGCGATGCTCCCGGCGTGCGTCTCCCGCTCGGCGGCGATGCGGGCCTCGTGCGCTTCGCGCTCCTGCGCGATGCGGGCCTCGTGCTGCGCGAGTTCCGCGGAGATCCGGGTCTCGTGCTCGGCGAGCTCCCCGGAGATCCGGGCCTCGTGGGCTTCTCGCTCCGTTGCGAGCGCCGTGTCGTGGGCCTCGCGCTCCGTTGCGAGCGTCGCCTCGTGGGCCTCGCGCTCCGCTGCGAGCGCCGTGTCGTGGGCCTCGCGCTCCCCGGCGAGCACCGATTCGTGCTCCTCGCGCTCGGCTCGGAGAGCCGTCTCGTGGGTCTCGCGCTCCTCGGCGATGCGGGTCTCGTGGGCTTCGCGCTCCTCGCCGATGCCGCGCTCGTGGGTCTCCCGCTCCCGCGCCAGCCGGGAGACGTGGGCCTCGAGCTCCGCCGAGAGACGGTTCTCCTGCGCCTCCTGCTCGTCCCTGAGTCGCGCCTGGTGCGAGACGATCTCGGCGCGGAGCGCCTCGTCGTGGGCCCGGCGCTCCTCGGAGATGTCGTACTCGTGGCTCTCGCGCTCCTCGGCGATGCGGGCGTCGTGCGCCTCCCGCTCCTCGCGCAGCTGCTGCTCCTGGCGCTCGCGCGAGGCGGTCAGCTCGGTCGTCACGCGTTCGCGCAGCTCGTCGAGCTCCTGCGCCGCCTGGGCGTTCGCGCGCTCCCGCTCGCGCGCCCCCTGCTCGGCGAGCGTGCTCAGCTCGGCCTGCTGCGCGGTGAGGGCACGCGCGATCGCGGCCTCGTGCTCCTCGCGCTCCTGCGCGATGCGTTCGGCGTGGGTGCGCTGCTCGACCGCGAGCCGGCGGTCGTGCTGCTCCCGCTCGCTCGCGAGGGCCGCGTCGTGCTCCTCGCGCTCCTGCGCGATCCGGCCCCGCAGCGTCTCCATCTCGGTGGTGAGCTCGCGCCGCCGCGCCTCGATGCCGGCCTCCAGTTCGCGGTTGCGCTCGGTGTAGCGCTCCTCGAGCTCGGCCTCCTCGCGCTGGCGCTTCGCCTCGAACTCGGTGCGCGCCCGCTCTCCCTCGCGCACCAGCCGCACGCGCTCGAGCTCCGCCTCGCGCTCGCTCTCGGCCTGCTGCCTCGCGAAGGCCTCCGCATGCAGCTCGGTCTCGGCCCGCAGCTCGTTGGCGAGCGAGCGCGCCTCGGCGAGCACCCGCTCGGCCTCGGATCGGGCCTCGGCGAGCTCGGCCTCGGCATCGCGGTGCGCCGTCTCGCGCTCCGCGGTCGCCTCGCGCTCGGCGGAGCTGCGCTCCAGGGCCGCCGAGCGCCGCGCCTCGTCGATCAGCCGCTCGCGCTCGGCGTTCGCCGCGGCGGTCTGCTCGGCGAGATCGTTGCGGGCGCCGGAGACGATGACCTCGGCCTGCTCGGTCGCTGCGCAGAGCAGCTCGTCGGCCCGGGCCTGGGCCTGGGTGAGCACTCGCTTCGCCTCCTCCTCGGAGGAACGGCGCAGCTTCTCGGCGTCGAGATCGGCCTGGGCCATGAGGCGCTGGGCGTGATCCTCGGCGATCTGGAGGCTCTTCTCGACGCGCAGCCCGAGCCCGGAGTAGCCGCTCGCCCCCAGCTCGGCCACCTGCTCCTGCAGCTCCCCGATCAGCTGGCGCTGCTCCTGGCTCACCTGCGTGGCCTGCTGATGCGCCGACTGGAGGGATTGCAGATGCGACTGGAGGGTGGAGATGTGTCCCGTGAGAGCGGCGACGCGCTCGTCGACCTCGTCGCGGTTGTATCCGCGGAAGGCAGGAGAGAACGGCTGAGCGGATTCGGACACTGTGCCTCCGGAATCTGGACGAGGTCACCACGGCCGCGCAGTGCTCGTCACGCGCGGTCGAAGAAAGGTGAGCACCACGATACCGCACTTCGTCCGGCCCGGAGGGGGAGGTGTCATCGATGACGACCCCGTGCGGATGGCTCGCGGACGGCGCGAATCGCGCCGCTCTCCATGTCGCATCAGGAAAGCTCCGGTACCGTTGAAGCTGCTCTCATACTTTTCCCGACATCGAAGGAGCCCCCGTGCGATACGTGCTCGCGATTGCGGCGCTGGTGCTCTCCGGAGTGCTGCTGCTGCTCGGCATCGGCCAACGCACCTTCCTCGCCGGCCCATCGGAGATCAGCTTCCCGGTCGACACGAAGTCGGAGGCCGGATACGCCGTGGTCGACGGCGCCGAGTTCGGCAAGGTGCCCGGGCAGGCGAACGTGGTGGTGAAGGGCGAGCGCGCCTTCGTCGCGACCGGTGCGACGCGCGACGTGCGCGGCTGGGTCGAGCCGTTCCTGCACGCCGACCTCTCGGTCGACACCAAGAACCACCGCCTGCTGAGCGCGCTCGTCGCCCCGGCGGTGGTCGATGCGCCCGCGAACGGGGACGAAGCCGAGGAGCCGGAGCCGCTGGATCCGCGCGGCAGCGACCTGTGGCTGGAGGAGCGCGCGATCGACGACGCCGGCAGCGGGGCCGACACGGGCACGCTGCGCGTACCGGTCTCGCTGGCCGCCGATCAGTCGGTGATCATCGCCTCTGACGGAGGGAACCCGGTGCCCAAGGACGTCTCATTGATCTGGGTGCAGAACCCCAACACCCCGTGGGCCGGCCCGTTGCTCGCCGCGGGCGGTGTACTCGCCCTCGTCGGCGGCGTCCTGTACCTGCTCGCGATCGATCACGACCGGCGGGGCCTCGGGCCGCGTCGCGGTCGTCGCGGCCCCCTCCTGGGCATTCGCAACATGTTCGGCCGCGGCGGAGCGCGCCGGCGCGGGGACGACGCCGCGAGCACCTCGTCCGGCGGCACCGCGTCGATGCACGCGACCCGTCCCGCGTCGCGCCGCGCCCGAGCGGCGGCGCTGCCGGCGCTCGGCCTCGCCGTCGCGCTGGGACTCAGCGGCTGCTCGGCGAGCTACTGGCCGCAGTTCGGCGCCGAGCCCGTCGAGGAGAACGGCCAGGAGCAGTCGAGCTCGATCGCGCCGGTGCCGGTGAAGGACGAGCAGCTGCACCGGATCGTGGAGCGCATCGCCGCGGTCGCCACGGAGGCCGACGACGAGCTCGACGCCGAGATGCTCGCCGAGCGCTTCTCCGGAGACGCACTCGCGCAGCGCACGGCCAACTACACCATTCGGGCCGCCATGCCCGACTACGGGGTGGTGCCTCCCCGCCTCACCGACGAGGAGCTCGACTACGAGCTCGTGCAGAGCACGGAATCCTGGCCGCGCACGCTGTTCGTGACGGTCGCGTCGACACCGGGTCAGGTGGACACGGCGGGGGATCCGGAACCCACCGAGGGCGAGGACACGGGAGAGGAAGAGGCCACCACCGCCTCGCCGTCGCTCGCGCTCATCCTGACCCAGGAGACGCCCCAGGAGAACTACCTGGTGTCGCGGGTCATCGCGCTGCGCGGCGGCATCTCGATGCCCCCGGCGGCTCCCGCCGAAGAGGGAACGGCGCTGCTCTCGAACGACCTCGAGTCGCTCGTGCTGCCGCCGGGCGAGGTCGGTGCGGGCTTCGCGGCGGCGCTGCAGGACGGCCCCGACGCGCCGGAGGCCGAGCCGTTCGAGCTCTCGGGCGAGTCGCTGCTGGAGAACTACGGCAAGGCCCGCGCCGAGAAGTCGCAGCAGCAGTCCGACGACGACGGCCAGGATCTCAAGTTCTCGGTCGCCGCGCGCCAGGGCGACGAGCGCCCGGTGGCGCTCTCGACCGGCGTCGGCGGCGCCCTCGTCGCGACGACCGTGATCGAGGAGCAGATCGTGGAGGGCGGCCGCTACAAGCCGCAGGCGCAGGACGCGGTGACGGCGCTCTCCGGACTCGAGGGAGAGCAGGACCGACTGGTGCAGGAGGTCGCGCACCAGCTGCTGTTCTTCGTGCCCAGCAAGACCGACGGATCGAAGATCCAGCTGCTCGGCGTGACGAGCGAGCTGGTGGGAGTGAGGAATTGAGCATGAGTCAGCAGATCCCCGAGCGGATCCCGGGCGGGGGCGTCGACCTGAGCCACCTCGCCGCGCGCGGGCCGGCATCCCAGGCCGCCCCGGCGGGCGCTCCGGGCGGCATCGACGATCGCCCCGCCGCCGGACAGACCGTCGACGTGCCCGATCTCGTCCTCGACGCGACCGACGCGACCTTCGAGCAGATCGCGCAGCTCTCGGCCGTCGTCCCCGTGGTCTTCGACCTGTGGGCGGAGTGGTGCCAGCCCTGCAAGACGCTGAGCCCCGCGATCGAGAAGGTGACGCGCGAGTTCGCCGGACGGGTGCTGCTGGCCAAGGTCGACGTCGACGCGAATCCGGGGTTGGCGCAGGCGTTCCAGGCGCAGTCGATCCCCACGGTCGTCGCTCTCGTGGGCGGCCGGCCCGTGCCGCTGTTCCAGGGTGCGGTGCCCGAGGCCCAGGTGCGCGAGGTCTTCACCCAGCTCGTGCAGCTCGCCGAGCAGCAGGGCGTCGTCGGCCGCGTCAACGCGCCCGACGCCGGCGAGGATCCCGAGGAGCCCGCCGAGCCGCAGATCCCGCCCGCGCATCTCGCGGCGATCGAGGCCGCGGAGCGCGGCGACTACGCCGAGGCGGTCTCCGAGTGGGAGGCCGTGCTCGCGAAGGCGCCCGCCGATGCGGAGGCCCGGGCTGCGCTCGTGCAGGTGCGCCTGCTGCAGCGCCTCGAGGGGCTCGCCGCCGACGAGATCCGCGGCGCGGCCGCCGCCGATCCGGGCGATGTCGAGGCCCAGCTGCGCGTCGCCGACCTCGACGTGGCCGGCGGGCACGTCGAGGACGCGTTCCTGCGGCTGCTCGACCTCTTCGCGGCGAGCGAGGCCGAGGTCCGCACCGCGGTGCGCGAGCGGCTGCTCGAGCTGTTCGAGGTGGTCGGGGTCGCGGATCCGCGTGTGATCGCGGCTCGCGGCCGCCTCGCGAACCTGCTCTACTGAGGGATCCGATGGAGTCGAGCGGCGGCGCGCGCGCCTACCTCGATCACGCGGCCACATCGCCGATGCCCGAGGCGGTGCTCGACGCCTACACCGGTGCGCTCCGCGTCGTGGGGAACCCGGCGTCGACGCACGGCCACGGCCAGCGGGCGAGCGAGCTGCTGGAGGCGGCGCGCGACCGCATCGCCCGCGCCCTCGGCTGCGATCACGCGGAGCTGATCCTCACCGGAGGCGGCACGGAGTCCATCAATCTCGCCCTCAAGGGCATCTACTGGGCCCGGCGGGGGGAGACGACCGGCGGCGACGATCCATCCGCAGCGCGGAACGTGATCCTCGTCGCCGAGGGGGAGCACCACGCCACGATCGAGGCCGCCGAGTGGCTGCGCGATGCGCAGGGCGCGCGCCTGCGCCGGCTGCGCATCGACGGCGAGGGGCGGCTGCGCCCCGAGGTCCTCGCCGCGGCGATCGCCGAGGAGGGGGCGGAGCGCATCGCGCTGATCTCCTTCCTCTGGGCCAACAACGAGGTGGGCACCGTGCAGCCGGTGGCCGAGCTCTGCCGTATCGCGCACGCCGCGGGCGTTCCCGTGCACATCGACGCGGTCTCCGCGCTGGGGCAGGTGCCCGTGAGTCTCGCGGGCTCCGGCGCCGCCGCGATCTCGGTGTCGGCGCACAAGATCGGCGGGCCCGTCGGCGTCGGGGCGCTGGCGCTCGGCCGGCGCACGCCCGCCGACCCGCTGCTGCACGGCGGGACGCAGCAGCGCGCGCGATCCGGCACCCAGGACGTTGCGGGTGCGGTGGCGTTCGCGGCCGCGCTGGATCTGGTGCTGGACGCCGACGGGCGGCCGCGCCCGGAGCCGGTGGCGCGCCTCGAGGCGCTGCGGGACCGGCTGGTCGCGGGGGTGCGCGCCGCCGACCCGACCGCGGTGCTGCGCGGCGCGGATCCCGCGACCCCCGGCGCCCGGCTGCCGGGCAACGCGCACTTCACCTTCCCCGGCTGCCAGGGCGACTCGCTCGTGTTCATGCTCGACGCCGCGGGCGTCTCGGCCTCGGTCGGCTCGGCGTGCCAGGCCGGCGTCGCCGAGATCTCGCACGTGCTGCTGGCGATGGGCCTGCCGGAGCAGTCGGCCGCCGGGGCGCTGCGCTTCACCCTCGGACCGGACACCCGCGAGGCGGAGATCGACGCCCTGCTCGCGGCGCTGCCGCTCGCGCTGGAGCGCGCCCGTGCTGCGGGGCTCGCGTAAAATGTCCCGGGTGAAGGTTCTGGCGGCGATGAGCGGGGGAGTCGACTCCGCCGTGGCGGCCGCGCGCGCCGTCGAGGCGGGACACGAGGTCGTCGGCGTGCACCTCGCGCTGAGCCGCATGCCGGGCACCCTGCGCACCGGATCCCGCGGCTGCTGCACGATCGAGGACGCGATGGACGCCCGTCGCGCCGCGAACCTGCTCGGCATCCCGTTCTACGTGTGGGACCTCAGCGAGCGCTTCAAGGAGGACGTGGTCGACGACTTCATCGCCGAGTACGCCGCGGGCCGCACCCCGAACCCGTGCATGCGCTGCAACGAGAAGATCAAGTTCGCGGCGCTGCTCGACAAGGCGATCGCGCTCGGCTTCGACGCGGTGGCGACGGGGCACTACGCCGCGCTCGTCGACGGGCCGCGGGGGCGCGAGCTGCACCGGGCGAGCGCGTGGGCGAAGGACCAGTCCTACGTGCTGGGCGTGCTCACCGAGCGCCAGCTCGCCCACTGCTACTTCCCGCTCGGCGACACGCCGTCGAAGGAGATGATCCGCGCCGAGGCCGCGGAGCGCGGCCTGCAGGTCGCGCAGAAGCCCGACAGCCACGACATCTGCTTCATCCCCGACGGCGACACGCGGGGCTGGCTCTCGGAGCACGTGCGCCGCGAGCCGGGGGAGATCCTCGACGAGAGCGGCGAGGTGGTGGGCCGCCACGACGGGGCCCACGGCTACACGGTGGGCCAGCGCCGCGGCCTGCAGCTCGGCCGGCCGGCGCCCGACGGCAAGCCGCGCTACGTGCTCTCGATCCGGCCCGTCTCGAACCAGGTGGTGGTGGGCCCGCGCGAAAGCCTCGCGATCTCGCGGATCGCCGGCGGTCGCTTCAGCTGGGCCGGGGAACCGGGATTCGATGTGAGCGAGGCGTTCGACTGCGAGGTGCAGATCCGCGCCCACGCCGATCCGGTGGCCGCGCAGGCGCGTCTCGCGCCGATCCTCGACGAGGAGCGCGGTGAGCAGCACCGTGCGGGAGCCACCCACGAGATCGTGGTGGACATCGACGCCGACCGTGCGGAGCCCCTCACGGGCGTGGCGCCGGGCCAGACGGCCGTGCTCTACGTCGGCAGCCGGGTGCTCGGCCAGTTCACGATCGACCGCGCGCTGGCCGCGCAGCCCGTCTCCTGACCTCCGGAACCTAGACTGGAGGGGTGAACACGAATCCGGAGATCCCGACCGATTTCGAGGCCGCGCGCGCGGAGGCGGAGCAGCTGACCGCCGAGATCGAGCGCCTGCGCACCGCCTACTACTCCGAGGCGGTGAGCCTCGTCTCCGACGCCGAGTACGACGAGATGTTCCACCGGCTCGAGGCGATCGAGCGCGCGTTCCCGGAGCTGGCGGGACAGGACAGCCCCACCCGCGAGGTGGGCGCCGCCGTGGTGTCGGCCGGATTCCCCGAGCACGAGCACGCCGAGCGCATGCTGAGCCTCGACAACGTGTTCTCGCTCGAGGAGTTCCGCGAGTGGGCCGAGAAGACCCGCGCGGCCGCCGGGCGCGAGGTGCGCTGGCTCACGGAGCTCAAGATCGACGGGCTCGCGATCAGCCTCGCATACCGGGACGGCGTGCTCGAGACCGCGACGACCCGCGGCGACGGCCGGGTGGGTGAGGACATCACCGAGAACGTCGACCTGATCCCCGTGATCCCGCGCGAGCTGCGGGGCGAGGGTATTCCCGCGTTCTTCGAGGCGCGCGGCGAGGTGTTCCTGAGCCGTGAGGACTTCGAGGCGCTCAATGTGCGCCAGCATCAGCTGCAGGACGAATTCGTGGCGGAGCAGCTCGCGAAGGGGAGGACCGAGGACCAGATCCCGGTGCGCTACCCGGAGTTCGCGAACGCCCGCAACACCGCGGCGGGAAGCCTGCGGCAGCGGGCCGAGAAGAAGACCCCCGCCGAGCTCGAGCTCATGCGCGACCGGCTCTCGCGGCTCTCGCTCTACGTGCACGGCATCGGCGCATGGTCGCACCCGGCCTTCGAGGACCAGAGCGACGTCTACCGCCTGCTCGGCGAGTGGGGCCTGCCGGTATCCCCGCACTCGCGAGTCTTCGGCAGCATCGACGAGGTGGTCGACTTCATCGAGGATCGCGGCGAGCACCGGCACGACGTCGAGCACGAGATCGACGGGATCGTGGTGAAGGTCGACGAGCTCGCCCTGCACGCCGAGCTGGGGGAGACGAGCCGGGCCCCCCGGTGGGCCATCGCCTACAAGTACCCGCCGGAGGAGGTGCACACGAAGCTGCTCGACATCCGCATCGGGGTGGGCCGCACCGGCCGGGCGACGCCGTACGCGGTGATGGAGCCGGTGAAGGTCGCGGGATCCACCGTGCGGCAGGCCACGCTGCACAACCAGCAGGTGGTCAAGGCCAAGGGCGTGCTCATCGGCGACACGGTCGTGCTGCGGAAGGCCGGGGACGTGATCCCCGAGGTGCTGGGCGCGGTGGTCGAGGTGCGCGACGGCAGCGAGGTCGAGTGGCAGATGCCCGAGCACTGCCCCGAGTGCGGTGCGACGCTGCGCCCGATGAAGGAGGGCGACATCGACCTGCGCTGCCCCAACGCGCGGGCGTGCCCCGCGCAGGTGCGGGGCCGGGTCGAGCACATCGGGTCGCGCGGTGCGCTCGACATCGAGGTGCTCGGCGAGATCACGGCGGCAGCGCTGACGCAGCCCGAGGTGCCGGAGACGCCGCCGCTCGAGACCGAGGCCGGGCTGTTCGATCTGACGCTGGAGCAGCTGGTGCCGATCACGGTCGTGGTGCGCGACAGCGAGACCGGCGAGCCGCTGATCGACGAGGACACGGGAGAGCCGCGACGCCGCTCGCCGTTCCAGCGGGTGACGCTCGACTATCCGCCCGAGGCGGACGGGCTGGACGCCGCCGAGCGGCGCAAGGCCGGCTACCGCAAGAATCATCGGGTGGTCCAGCCTTCCAAGGACGCCGACACCTTCCTCGCGGAGCTCGAGAAGGCCAAGACGAAGCCGCTCTGGCGCCTGCTGGTCTCCCTCAACATCCGCCACGTCGGGCCGGTGGCCGCGCGTGCGCTCGCCGACTGGTTCGGCTCGCTCGACGCGATCCGCGTCGCCTCCGTCGAGGAGCTGTCGGAGGTGGAGGGCGTCGGCGGGATCATCGCCGAGTCGCTCAAGGAGTGGTTCGAGGTGGACTGGCACCTCGAGATCGTGGACCGCTGGGCCGCGGCCGGCGTGCAGTGGGCCACGCCGGGTCATCCCGGCCCCGGGGCGGCGCAGGCAGAGGGGGGCGTGCTCGCAGGCCTCACCGTGGTCGCCACCGGTTCCCTCGAGGGCTTCACCCGGGACGGGGCGAAGGAGGCGATCATCCGGGCCGGCGGCAAGGCGGCGTCCAGCGTCTCGAAGAAGACCGACTACGTGGCGGCGGGACCGGGCGCCGGATCGAAACTCGCCAAGGCCGAGGAGCTCGGGATCCCCGTGCTCGACGCGGATCAGTTCGCCGTGCTCGTCACGGAGGGCCCCGCGGCGCTCGGCCTCGGGGAGGCCGCCGCCGAGTAGGCGTCGATGATCTCGTGCAGGCGGGTGCGGCCGAACGTCGCTCCGTGCCCCGGGAGCACGCGCTCGACCGGGATCCCGCGGAGCCGCCGCAGGCTTCGCTCGTAGGCGGGCGGGTCCGACTCGGGGAGCGAGTCGAGGAGCACGTCGTCGTAGACGACGTCGCCCGAGTAGAGCTCTCCGCGATCCCGGTCGTAGAGCGCCAGGCTCCCCGGGGTGTGCCCGGGGAGGTGGAGCACCTCGAGCACGGTGCCACCGAGGTCGATGCGCTCCCCGTCCCGGAGGCGGCGCGTGAGCGGCGCGGCGCGCTGCCGGTACGCACGGGGATCGTAGCCGGGGCGGGGAATGCCCGAGAGCAGCCAATCGCCCGCGCCGTCGATGCCGTCCTTCGGGAGCCCCAGGTCGCCGCGGTGCTCGGCGGTCAGCAGGCTGAGACGGCGCTCCGTGCGAGGGTCGTCCGCGCCGTGGCCCCAGCGCTCGGCGAACTCGTGGGCCGCGCCGGCGTGATCGAGGTGTCCGTGGCTGAGGACGACCGGGCAGTCTCCGCCCGCGAGCCGTCGCACGAGCGGCAGCAGCGGGACGATCCCGAGGCCGCAATCCACGAGGATCGCCCGCTCCTCGCCCCGGACGAGCCACAGATTGGCCTGGAGGAACTCGTCGACGAAGCGCTCGGTGATGCGGATCAGGCCCGGTCGCTCCTCCTCGGTGCGATACCAGGAGGCGATGCCGGTGACGGGCGGGAGCGGGGGAGTCGCCGATGCCTCGGTCATGAGACGTCCTTTCCGGGGGCGGCGGTGCGGTGCGCGCCGATGGCTAGAGTGGGTGCATGGAATCCCGATCGCCGCGCCGCCGCCTGAGCGTCGATGAACGACGGGCCGAGATCCTGCAGTGCGCCGTGGACCTCGCGCGGGAGACCGGGCTCGCCGGGCTCACGATCCGCGACATCCGGGCGCGTGCGGGGGTGTCCGCCGGGCTGGCCGGCCACTACTTCTCCTCGCTGGACGGGGTCCGCATCGCGGTGTTCGAAGAGCTCTTCGGATCCGTCGTGCCGGACGCTTCGGCGTCCCCCCGAGCCCGGCTCGCCGCCGTCATCGGCGACTTCGCGGCGACCGACGCGGACGCCGTCGCGAACGCGCGCGCGTGGGTGGACGCCCTGCTGCTCGGGAGGGGCAGCGAGCCGATGCGCCGGGCCGTCGCCGCGCGCATGCAGACCGATCGCGAGGAGGTCGCCGGGGTGATCCGCGACGGCTGCGCGGCGGGGGAGTTCCGCAGCGACGATCCCGAGCGGAGCGCGCAGCGCATCCTCGTCGCCCTCGACGGGTATCTCATGCAGTTCCTCATCCAGCAGGACGCCGGGACCCGCGGCGCGCTGCGCCGGGTGGTGTGGGACATCGCCGAGCGCGAGCTGGGCCTGGGCGAGGGCGAGCTGCGCGGATTCGTCGAACCGGTCGGAGCCGACGGCGCGCACGGCTAGAGTCCCAGCGCGCTCGCGAAGGCGGCAGAGAACTCGCGATCCTCCGTGCTGGTGAGCGGCCGGAACTCGTGGAGGCGCGCGGCCATCTCGTCGCTCGGGAAGATCAGCGGGTCTTCGACGAGGTCGGGATCGATGCGCTCCATCGCCTCCCGCGCTCCGGCGACCGGCGTGACGTAGCGCAGCTGCGCGGCGACCCGGGCGGCGATCTCGGGCCGGTAGTAGAAGTCGATCAGCGCCTCGACGTCGGCGCGCCGTTCGCTGCCGGTGGGGACGACGAAGCTGTCGGTGAAGTACGAGGCGCCGGCCTCGGGGACCACGAATCTCCAGACCTCTTCGCCCGCCTCCGCGTTCAGCATCGCGATATCGCCGGACCAGCACATCCCGGCGAGGAGATCCCCGGTCTGCAGATCCTGCGTGTAGGAGTTGCCCTTGACCTGCGCGATCTGGCCGGAGGCGAGGTGCTTCTCGAGGAAGCCGATCGCGTCCTCGAAGGCGTCCCGGCCCCAGTCGGAGCCGATGTCCACGCCCTGATCGAGCATGATCAGCCCCGTGGTGTTCGACATCACCGAGAGCACGCCCACGCGGCCCGCCAGATCCGCACGGGTCAGATCCGCGACGGAGGCGATGCCGCGGGGGTAGAGCCGGGTGTTGTAGCAGAGGCCGGTCATGCCGGTCTGCCAGGGGATCGAGTGCTCGAGTCCCGGATCGTACGACGACTCGCGCAGATGCGGCAGCAGCTGCGCGAGATTCGGGATCCGGTCGTGGTCGAAGGCCTGCAGCACCCCCGCGTCGAGGAGGCGGAGCAGGAGGGTGTCGCCGATGCAGAAGGTGTCGTAGCCGGTGTCGTGCCCCAGCTGCAGCTGGTCCTTGATCTTCCCGTAGAACGTGTCGGTGCTGTCGATGTCCTCGAGGTACTGGACATCGGTCCCCGTCGCGTCGGTGAACTCCTCGAGACTCGGGTAGCGGCCGGTCTCCTCGTCGTAGTCGAGATAGTAGGTCCAGTTGCCCCAGTTGAGGGTCGAACGGCTCCCCGCCCCGCACCCGGCGGTGCCGAGCAGCGTCGCCGCGGCGGCGAGGCCGAGGCCGCCGCGGATGAGCGTGCGGCGCGAGAGGCCGCCGAGTGGATTCGAGCTGCGCATGGGGTCCTCCGGTTCTGGGGTGACGGCACTGTCGGACGGGTGATCCGGCGCGGTGCGGTTGGCCCGTTCCTGCATATTGAATCAGATTCAATAAAAGCGCGCAAGGGAGGGCGCGACGTCGACGGCCGCGGAGATCCGTCCGCCCGGGAACGAGTTATCCACAGTTTCGCCGTTCTGGTCCGAGCGCCGTCGCACGGGTCACTAGCCTGAGATGCAGACCCGGCGCGAGGATCCGGGGGAGCCGCCGCACCCGGAAGGAGCGAAGATGTCTCAGCACACCGTCGATTCGGGGCGCACCGTCGATCCGGAGAGCACCGTCGATCCGGGGAGCGCCCCGGATCCGGAGCGCACCGCTCCCAGGGTGCGCCTCGACGGGCCGAGGCGCGCGGCGTGGGCGGCGACCGATCCGCTGCTCACCGAGTACTACGACACCGAGTGGGGGATGCCGGTCTTCGGCGAGACCGAGCTGTTCGAGCGGCTGAGTCTCGAAGCGTTCCAGTCCGGTCTCTCGTGGCTCACGGTGCTGCGCAAGCGCGAGGCGTTCCGCTCGGCGTTCGACCGCTTCGACCCCGAGCGGGTCGCGGAGTACGGCGAGACCGACGTCGCGCGACTCCTCGCCGACCCGGGGATCATCCGCAACCGGCTGAAGATCGCCGCGACCGTGCGCAACGCGCGGGCCGTGCTGCGCCTGCGCGAGGAGTCCGGCCCCGGTCTGGCGGAGCTGCTCTGGTCGTACATGCCCGAGCGTTCGCCGGCTCCTGAGCGCGATGAGCAGGTCCCGGCCGCCTCGCCCGAGTCGCACGCCCTCGCGAAGGAGCTGAAGCGGCGCGGCTTCTCGTTCGTGGGGCCGACCACCGTCTACGCACTGATGACCGCCACCGGGATCGTGGACGCGCACCTGGTCTCGAGCCACCGTCGTGGATGCTCGGGGCTCTGGAACACCGACGGATCCCGCACCGCGGAGGTTCCGCCGCTCCCGCCTCGATAGGATGGTGGGGTTCGCCGGGACCGCTCGCAGCGGAGTTCCCCGGCACCGAACCTCCCACTCCCGACGTCATGATGGAGCAGCATGTCTGAAACCCCCGCGGCAGAACGCGCCGCGGCGACCGGAGAGATCACGGCCGAGACCGTGCAGCATCTCGCCGGCCTCGCCCGGATCGCACTCACCGACGCGGAGATCGAGTCGCTCACCACGGAGCTCGACTCGATCCTCGCCAATATCGCCAAGGTCAGCGAAGTGGCGCGCGACGACGTGCCCGCGACCAGCCACCCGATCCCGCTGAACAACGTGATGCGGCCCGACGAGGTCGCCGACGTGCTGACGGGAGAGCAGGCGCTCGCGAACGCGCCCGAGGCGGCCGACGGCATGTTCAAGGTGTCGTCGATCCTCGGCGAAGAGCAGTAGGGAACGCAGATGACCCAGTTGATCCATCTCACCGCGGCGGAGCTCGCCGCCAAGCTCGCCTCCGGCGAGGTCTCCTCCGAGGAGGCGACGCGCGCCCACCTCGACCGCATCGCGGCCGTGGACGGGGAGCTGAACGCGTTCCTCGCCACCGACGCGGAGGGCTCGCTCGCGGCGGCGCGCGAGATCGACGCGCGCCGCGCCTCCGGCGAGGCGCTGGGCGAGCTCGCGGGTGTGCCGCTCGCGGTGAAGGACGTGCTCGTCACGACCGACATGCCCTCCACCTCCGGCTCGAAGATCCTCGAGGGCTACCGCTCGCCTTACGATGCCACCGCGGTGGCGAAGGCCCGGGCGGCGGGTCTCGTGAACATCGGCAAGACCAACATGGACGAGTTCGCCATGGGCTCCTCCACGGAGAACTCCGCCTACGGCCCCACCCGCAACCAGTGGGCGACCGACCGCGTGCCCGGCGGCTCCGGCGGCGGTTCCGCGGTGGCGGTCGGCGCCTTCGAAGCCCCGCTCGCGCTCGGCTCGGACACGGGCGGCTCGATCCGCCAGCCCGCGTCGCTCACCGGCACCGTGGGCGCGAAGCCCACCTACGGCGGCGTCAGCCGCTACGGCGCCATCGCCCTCGCCTCTTCGCTCGACCAGATCGGCCCCTGCGCGCGCACCGTGCTCGACACGGCGCTGCTGCACGACGTGGTCGCCGGGCACGACCGCCACGACTCGACCTCGCTCGACTTCGCCTGGCCCTCGATGGCCGAGGCCGCGCGCGGTGGCGCCGATCCCGCGTCCCTCAAGGGCCTGCGCGTGGGCGTCGTCAAGCAGCTGATGATCGACGGGGTGCAGCCCGGTGTGAAGGCACGCTTCGAGGAGGCGCTGGGCCTGCTCGCGGCCCAGGGCGCGGAGATCGTCGAGATCGACGCCCCGCACTTCGAGTACGCGGTCGCCGCCTACTACCTGATCCTGCCGGCCGAGGCCTCCAGCAACCTCGCGAAGTACGACTCGGTGCGCTTCGGCCTCCGGGTCGCGCCCGAGGGCGGCGGCACCGTCGAGAGCGTGATGAGCGAGACCCGCGCCGCGGGCTTCGGCGCCGAGGTGAAGCGCCGCATCATCCTCGGCACCTACGCGCTCTCGGCCGGTTACTACGACGCCTACTACGGCAGCGCGCAGAAGGTGCGCACCCTCATCCAGCGCGACTTCGCGCAGGCGTTCGCGCAGGTCGACGTCATCGCGTCGCCGACCGCGCCCACCACCGCGTGGCAGCTGGGCGCGCACGGCGGCGATCCGATGCAGGACTACCTGAACGACGCCACCACCATCCCCGCGAACCTCGCCGGGATCCCGGGCCTCAGCCTGCCCATCGGCACCGCGAGCGAGGACGGCCTGCCGGTCGGCCTGCAGCTCATGGCGCCGGCATTCGAGGACGCGCGCCTCTATCGCGCGGGCGCGGCGATCGAGAACCTCATCACCGCTCGCGACGGACGAGCGTTCTGGGAACAGACTCCGGCGCTCGAAGGGGGAGCACGCTGATGGCCAAGACCAAGCTGATGGACTTCGATCAGGCTCTGGAGCTCTTCGAGCCGGTGATCGGCCTCGAGGTGCACGTCGAGCTGAACACGAAGACGAAGATGTTCTCCTCGGCGCCGAACGCCTTCGGTTCCGACCCCAACACGAACCTCACCCCCGTCTGCCTCGGCCTGCCGGGCTCGCTGCCCGTGGTCAACGAGCAGGCGGTGCGGTACTCGCTCAGCCTCGGGCTGGCCCTCGGCTGCGAGATCGCCGAGGTGTCGGGCTTCGCGCGCAAGAACTACTTCTACCCCGACATGGCGAAGAACTACCAGATCTCGCAGTACGACGATCCGATCGCCTACGACGGCTCCGTCGAGATCGAGATCGCATCGGGCCGCGTGCTGCACGTGCCGATCGAGCGCGCGCACATGGAGGAGGACGCCGGCAAGCTCAACCACGTGGGCGGCTCGACCGGGCGCATCCAGGGCGCCGAGTACTCGCTCGTCGACTACAACCGCGCGGGCGTGCCGCTCGTCGAGATCGTGACCCGCCCGATCTTCGGCGGCGAGGCCGACACCCCCGAGATCGCCGCCGCCTACGTCGCGACGATCCGCGAGATCGTGATCGCACTCGGTATCTCGGACGCGCGCATGGAGCGCGGCAACCTGCGCTGCGACGCGAACGTGTCGCTGCGCCCGCGCGGCAACGAGAATGCCGGCATGTCGGTGCTCGGCACCCGCACCGAGACGAAGAACGTGAACTCGCTGCGCTCCGTGGAGCGCGCGGTGCGCTTCGAGATCCAGCGCCAGGCCGCGATCCTCGCGGCCGGGGGCGCGATCACGCAGGAGACCCGCCACTGGCACGAGGACACGGGGGAGACCTCGCCCGGCCGCCCGAAGAGCGACGCCGACGACTACCGCTACTTCCCGGAGCCCGACCTCGCGCCGCTCACGCCGTCGCGCGAGCTGGTCGAGGAGCTGCGCGCCGAGCTGCCGGAGCATCCGACGCTGCGCCGCCGCCGCCTGCGCGCGGAGTGGGGCTTCTCGGCGCTCGAGTTCCAGGACGTCGTGAACGCCGGCCTCACCCAGGTGATCGAGGCGACGGTCGCCGAGGGCGTGCCGCCGCAGACCGCGCGCAAGTGGTGGACCGGCGAGATCGCCCGCATCGCGAACGAGCGCTCGGAGACGGCCTCGGACCTCATCACCCCGGTGCAGGTCGCCTCGGTGGTCGAGCTCGTCGACGCCGGCACGCTCAACGACAAGCTGGCGCGCCAGGTCATCGCCGGCATCATCGCCGGCGAGGGCACCGCGGCCGAGATCGTGGAGGCCCGCGGTCTCGCGATCGTGTCGGACGACGGCGCGCTCGTCGAGGCCGTGGATGCGGCGCTCGCCGAGCAGCCCGACGTGCTCGCGAAGATCCGCGACGGCAAGGTGCAGGCCGCCGGCGCCATCATCGGCGCCGTGATGAAGGCGATGCGTGGCCAGGCCGACGCGGCCAAGGTGCGCGAGATCGTGCTGGAGCGCGCGGGGCAGTAGGCGCGCAGGGCCCCGCCGGTCGAGCGGGCCGGACGGTGGCCCCGCCCGACCCGCTCGACCGGCGAGGGCTCCGCTACTCCCGCACGTCGTCGTCGATCCAGTCCATCGACTTCGTGACGGCTTTGCGCCACAACCGCAGGCGCCGTTCCCGCTCCCCGGCGTCGAGACGGGGCTCCCAGCGCCGATCCTCGCGCCAGTTGGCCGAGAGATCTTCGAGCCCGCTCCAGAAGCCCACGGCGAGCCCCGCCGCGTAGGCGGCCCCGAGGGCGGTGGTCTCGGCCACCACGGGGCGCACCACCGGCACGCCCAGCACGTCCGCCTGGAACTGCATCAGGGCGTCGTTCACCACCATGCCGCCGTCGACCCGCAGCTCGGAGAGCGGCACCCCGCCCGCCGCGGTGACGTCGGCGTTGACCGCGTCGAGCACGTCGCGCGTCTGGAACGCGACCGCCTCGAGCGCGGCGCGCGCGATGTGCGCCCGATTCGCGTAGCGGGTCAGCCCCACGATCGCGCCGCGGGCGTCCGGCCGCCAGTACGGGGCGAAGAGCCCCGAGAAGGCCGGCACCACGTAGACGCCGCCGTTGTCCGGCACGCTCGCCGCGAGCCGCTCGACCTCCGCGGCGGATCCGATGATCCCGAGCTGGTCCCGCAGCCACTGGATCAGCGACCCGGTCACCGCGATCGATCCCTCGAGCGCGTAGTGCGCGGGACCGTCGCCGAGCCGGTATCCGACCGTGGTCAGCAGGCCGTTCCGCGAGTGGACGATCTCCTGGCCCGTGTTGAAGATCAGGAAGCAGCCCGTGCCGTAGGTGTTCTTGCTCTCACCCGCGCCGAAGGCCGCCTGGCCGAACGTCGCCGCCTGCTGATCGCCCAGGATGCCGGCGATCGGCGTCTCGCGCAGCAGGGATGAGCTCTCCGCGGTGCCGTACACCTCGGAGGACGACCGGATCTCGGGCATCATCGAGCGCGGCACCCCGAAGACCTCGAGGATGTCGTCGCGCCACTCGAGCGTCCGCAGATCCATGAACAGCGTGCGGGAGGCGTTGGTGACGTCGGTGACGTGCACGCCGCCGTCGACGCCGCCGGTCAGGTTCCACAGCACCCAGCAGTCGGTGGTGCCGAAGAGCAGGTGGCCGGCCTCGGCCGCCTCGCGGGCGCCCTCGATGTTCTCGAGGATCCAGGCGATCTTGGTGCCCGAGAAGTACGTCGCGAGGGGGAGGCCCACGATCTCCGCGAAGCGATCGATGCCGCCGTCGGCGGCCAGGCGATCCACGATGCCCTGGGTGCGGGTGTCCTGCCAGACGATCGCGGGGCAGACCGGCTGCCCGGTTCTGCGGTCCCACACGACGGTGGTCTCGCGCTGATTGGTGATGCCGACCGCTGCGATGTCGTGGCGGGTGAGATCGGCGCGGCCGAGGGCGATGCCGATCACCTCCTGCACGTTGCGCCAGATCTCGAGGGGGTCGTGCTCGACCCATCCCGCCTGGGGCATGATCTGCTCGTGCTCCCGCTGACCGGTGGCGACGGGCGCGCCCGCGCGGTCGAAGACGATGGCGCGCGTCGACGTCGTACCCTGATCGATCGCGATGACGTGGTCGGCCATGCGGTTCCTCCTTCGTCGGAAGTGGGGTCGCGCCTGCGCGCGATGGTTTCGGATCCCGGATCAGCCGAAGGGTGCGAGGCCCGGTTCGCCGAGCACCACCCGGTGCTCGCGCAGCAGCAGCTCCTCGGTGCGCCGGACCTCCTCCTCGCGGCGCTCGGCGTTCCAGCCGAGCGCCGGGGCGACCGCCTCGGCCGCGGCCTCGAGCCCCGCGCGCGTCAGTCCGCCGACGAAGGCGAGCGAGGTGCGCCGCAGCAGCAGGTCGTCGAGATGCACGACGCTCTCGTGCGCGGCGAGATGGGCGAGCTCCTCGACGAGATAGCCGGGCAGCTCCGCGGCCTCGGCGGGCGCGGCGGGCAGCGCGTCCAGCACCTCGGCCGCCTTGGTGCCGTAGCGGTCGAGCATGCGCTCGACCAGCTCGGGGTCCCGTCCCCGACCGTGCCTCGCCGTCCAGATGCGCCGGGAGGCGCGATCCGTGGGGAAGCCCGCCCCGCCCCCGATGGGCGTGGTGCGGGTGCTCGCGATGCGTTCGGCGCCGAGCAGCCCGAGCGCCTCGTCCGCCAGGTGCTCGCCGAGTGCCCGGAAAGTCGTCCACTTGCCGCCGACGAGGCTGAGGGTGCGCACGCGGCCGATCCAGCCGTGCTCGATGCGGTAGTCGCGGGAGACGAAGCCCGGAACCGTGTCGTCGTGCCGGGGGAGCGGCCGGATGCCCGAGAAGGTGTAGACGATCTGCGAGCGGTCGACCCGGACGGTGGGGAAGACATGGCCGATGAGGTCGAAGAAGTAGTCGACCTCCTCGTCCGTGCAGAGTGTCGGCTCGCGGGGGTCGGCGTCGATGTCGGTCGTGCCGACGAGCACGCGGTCCTTGAGCGGGTAGATGAGCACGATGCGCCCGTCCGAGTGCTCGAAGAAGATCTCACGGCCTCCCGTGGCCTCGAGCAGCTCGGGGTGGTCGAGCACGATGTGCGAGCCCTTCGTGCCGCCCATGAAGCTCGTCGGCTTGCCGAGCACCTCGTTCGTCAGGTCCGTCCACGGACCGCTGGCGTTGACGACCACCCGCGCGCCGAAGTCGAACTCGTGGCCGGTCGCCTCGTCGCGCAGCCGCACCCCGCTCCCGGACGAGGCGACCGCGGAGACGTAGTTCGCCGCGCGGGCGCGTTCGCCGCCCGCCGCGGCCCCGTCGGAGAGCACGTCGAGGGCGAGCCGTTCCGGGCTGTGCATGGAGGCGTCGAAGTAGGTCGCGGTGTACTTGAGCGACGGCGTGAGGCGGGGCAGCTCCCGCAGCGAGCGCTCGCGACCGTGGAAGCGGTGGCGCGGCACGCGGCCTCCTCCCCGGGAGAAGACGTCGTACAGCACCAGGCCGATCTTGATGAGCAGTGCGCCGCGCTCGCGTGGCTTGCCCCGACCGTGGGTGACGAGCAGCCGGAACGGGGCCGTGAGCACACCCGAGAAGGTCGAGAAGATCGGGATCGTGGTGCGCAGCGGTTTCACGTAGTGGGGCGCGTTGCGGGTCAGGCGGTTGCGCTCCTGCACGGCTTCCCGCACGAGGCGCAGCTCGCCGTTCTCGAGGTAGCGGATGCCGCCGTGGACCATGTGACTCGACGCCGAGGACGCCCCCGAGACGAAGTCGCCGCGCTCGACGAGCGCGACGTCGACGCCCTGCAGCGCGAGTTCCCGGAAGGTCGCGATGCCGTTGATGCCGCCGCCGATGATGAGCACGTCGGCCGCCGGGCGATCCCGCAGCGACGCGATCCGAGCCCCGGGAGTGCCTGATGCCGTCATGATGCCCTCCGTTCTCGTCCCGTGGTCTCTACGCTAGCGGCTCCGGCCCGTGCGTGCCGGAGGTCTGTGGTGCAATGGAGGCATGGAAGGCGCGCCGAGGGACATCGCTTCGATCCTGCACGTCGACATGGACTCGTTCTTCGTGTCGGTGGAGCTGCTCGACCGGCCCGAGCTGCGCGGGCTTCCCGTCGCCGCCGCACACGACACCGCGCGCTCGGTCGTGTCGAGTGCGAGCTACGAGGCCCGGCGCTTCGGCGTGCGCTCGGCGATGCCGGTGGTGCGGGCCAAACAGCTCTGCCCGCAGCTCGTCCTGCTGCCGCCGACCTTCGAGAAGTACCGCCGCGCCTCGAAGGCGGTGATGGCGATATTCGAGGAGTTCACCCCCCTCGTGGAGCCGCTCAGCATCGACGAGGCCTTCCTCGACGTCGAGGGGTCCGTGCGCCTGTTCGGTCCGCCGGCCGAGATCGCCCGGCAGTTGCGCGAGCGGGTGCGGGAGCGCACGGGGCTCCCCGCCTCGGTGGGGCTCGCGGGCACCAAGTTCGTCGCGAAGCTGGCCTCGCAGCGCGCCAAGCCCGATGGCGTGCTCGAGGTGCCGCCGCAGCGCACGCTCGAGTTCCTGCATCCGCTCCCGGTCGAGGCGATGTGGGGCGTGGGGCAGGCGACCGCGAGGGCGCTCCGGTCGCGTGCGATCCACACGGTCGCGGATCTCGCCCGGGAGCCGCTGCCGTCGCTCGAGCGCGTCGTGGGCGTCGCGAGCGCCCGCCGGCTGCACGACCTCGCCAACGGGCGCGACGCACGGCGGGTGGAGACCTCCCGGATCGAGAAGAGCATCGGGCATGAGGAGACCTTCGCGCACGACGTGGTGGATCCCGCGGTGCTGCAGCGCGAGCTGCTGCGCCTCTCCACCCGCACGGGGGAGCGGCTCCGGGCGGCCGGGATCGAGGCCCGCACGATCTCGATCAAGGTGCGCTGGGAGAGCTTCGAGACCGTCACCCGCTCGCGGACGCTGACCGAGGCGACCCAGTCGACGCAGCGCATCTACCGCACGGCCACGGAGCTCTTCGAGAGCCTCGGAGCGGCCGGTCGGCCGGTGCGGCTGATCGGGGTGCGCGCCGAGCACCTGCTGGAAGAGGGGGCGGACGCCGCGGCGCTCTGGAGCGAGGACGACGGCTGGCGCGCGGTCGATCAGGCCGTGGACGACGTGCGCGGGCGCTTCGGGGCCGCGGGTGTGACCTCGGCGAGCCTGCTCACCGGTCGCGGCGAGGTCGTCGATCCGCGGTCCCTGCAGGAGCCGTAGCGCGGCGATCGGCTCGTGCGGGTCACTCCTCGTCGGGAGCCTGCTGCGTCGCCATGATCGTGAGCACCGATTCGAGGATCGCGGCGAGCCAGTCGAAGACGAGCACCGTGCCCCGGGTCTCGTCGTCGGCGACCAGCCGCGCGTGATCGTCGGTGGAGTCGAGCCCGATGCGCGCGGCGATGGCGAGTCGCAGCGCGGTGACCGTGCGCACCCACGCCGGCAGCGTCTCGGTCGAGATGTCGACCTCGATGTACTCGGCCTCGCCGGGCACGCCTGCGCCGAGGCCGAGCGCGGCCGTGACCTGCATCGCGTCCTGCAGCTTCCGGTTCAGCAGTCCCTGCTCGGTGACGCGCCGGAACTGCGCCGCCTCGTCGTCGCCCTCGTAGGCGTCGGGGAAGAGGCGCGCCAGCGCCGGATCCTCCGGGGGCTGCTCCGAACCGCCGACCTCCAGACTCGCGAACAGCGGGTCGGGATCCAGCGCCGTACTGCTGTGGCTCTGCAGCAGCTGCGTGAGCTGCGAGATCAGCTGGTCGAGCATCGCGGCCTCGTCGGGGTCGAGCAGCAGCCTGAGATCGCCGTCGGGCAGAGGCAGCAGCTTCATGCCTCACCCGCCGGTCGCACCGTGGCCCAGAGCCCGTAGCCGTGCATCGCCTCGACGTGCATCTCCATCGCCTCTCGCGCTCCCTCGGCCACGACGGCACTGCCCCGATGATGCACGCGCAGCATCAGCTCCTCCGCGTGCGCGCGCTCGAAACCGAAGTGGATCTGGAAGACGTACGCAACATAGGACATCAGATTCACCGGATCGTCCCACACCACCGTCTGCCAGACGCGCTCGGGGGTGGTGCGGGCCTGCTCGCCGAGCGCGGCCTCGGTGCTCGTCGCACTCGTGATGACCACCGGCTCAACCCCACCCGAGCTCATGGATCCGCTCCTCCGTGATGCCGTAGAAGTGCGCGATCTCGTGCACGAGCGTGATGCGGATCTCCTTGACCAGCTCCTCGTGATCGGCGCAGTGCTCCAGCAGGTTCTCGCGGAAGAGGATGATGCGGTCGGGCTCCTCGCCGTAGCCGTAGACGTTGCGCTCCGCGAGCGAGAACCCTTCGTAGATGCCGAGCACGTCGCTGCCGTCGGCCGGGCGGTCCTCGACGAGGAAGATCACGTTGTCGAGCTGCTCGAGCATGTCGTCGTGCAACGAGTCGAGGCCGTCTGCGACCATCGACTCGAACTCCTCGTGCGACATCTCGAGCATGGTTTCACCCTACACAGAAAGCGGCTGGGAGCGGTGGGAAGATCCGAGGATCGGCGGTCGTACACGCCCGGCGCGCATCGGTTGGCGGAGCGGGCTCGGAATGGGCTATGATCGTGGGGTTGCCTCGTTCGCCCCGGTGAGCGCGGACAGCATGGTGGCTATAGCTCAGTTGGTAGAGCACCGGCTTGTGGTGCCGGTGGTCGCGGGTTCAAGTCCCGTTAGCCACCCGGAACTCAGCGCCCCCGGCTTTCGAGCCGGGGGCGCTGTTCTGCGCCGGGCCGTTGCGAGAGCGCACCGGGCTCCGCCGGGGTCGGGAGAACGCGCGGTCAGCCTCCGAAGACGGGCAGCCACTGCGCCGCCGCGCGGATCTTGTCCGCCACCGCAAGCCCCTGCGCGCCGCCCTGCAGCGCCCCGGCGGCGGCCACCCGCATGTAGTCGAACGCCGACGGCTTGTTCGAGGACTCCTGGAACACCTGCAGGCTGATGGCGAGCACCTTCTCCATGGCGGCCGCGACCCGCGCGTCGCGGTCGGTCTCGAGGGAGGAGAACAGGACGCCGATCATCCACTTCCGGTTCATGACATCGGGATCGAGGAACTCGAGGAGGGCGCCGTCGCCGTACCGCTCCTGTCTCGCATGGTCCATGCAGGCGAACCAGGCCGGATGCAGCCGGCGCAGCACCGGCTCGATCTGCGGCTGCGCGAGGTTCTCGAGGATGGGGTCGAACTGATGGTCCCAGCAGGTCACGGCGGCGCCGATGGCGTCGTCGACCGTCAGGATGTAGACGGGGACCCATGCGTCGCCGAGCGACACCTTGGCCTCGACGTACGATGCGGTGTCGCGCCACGCGATGCCGTCGACGATCTCCGTGGCGGGCGGCGCCCCGTAGAGGAAGTGCTCCATCCGACCGTGTCCTTCCGCGCCTGTCCGATCGCTGGAGCAGATCCTCCCGCGGCACGGACCCTACGCTCATGATTCACCGTGGCAGGGAGGATGTCAACGGAGCCCGACGGCACGGATGGGCCCGGTGGAGCAGCGCAGCACGGCGGGCCCGGCGCAGCACGGCGGGCAGCTCGGGCTTCGGGACTAGCCCCTGAGGGAGGCCCGCAGTGCGCTGAGCATGAAGCGGACCTTGCTGGGGCGCCCCCGCCAGGAGCGGCCGGACCGCACGTCGACGCCGTGCACCCGTGGGGCGATGACCGCGGGGGAGCCCCCCAGGAGCAACTGCACGATGTCGGTCGCGAGCATCGCGGCCGATATCTCGACGGCCGGGGCGATGGCCGGGGCCTCGATCTCCCCGCGTTCGACGGCGCGGAGGGTGTCCACCCGGAGGTACGGCGGGATCCGCTGCACCCACCTCCAGAGCGGGACCGAGACCTCGCCGTCGTCGAGCGACTCGTACGCGACGCCGACGGGCAGACCCATGAGACGCTCGAAGTGCGTCGACTCGGTGAGCACGGTGTGCCACGCGCCGAAAGCGACCTCGACGCCGAGCGCGACGGGGATCCCGCGGCCAGTCGCCGTGCGGGCGAGGCGCAGCCCCAGGGACGGCACCGTGTAGTCGGTGCCGTCGACCACGGCATCGGCTCCGTCGATGAACCCGTCGAGATTCTCCGGAGTGATCCCCGCCTCCCAGGTGCGCACCTCGATTCCGGGGGAGACCCCGCGGCAGAGCTCGGCGACGACCTCGGTCTTGGGACGTCCGACAGAGGCGATGGTCGAGGCGGCCTGGCGATTCAGATTGGAGACCGAGAAGGTGTCCGGGTCGGCGAGGCGGAGGGCCCCCACGCCGGATCGAGCCAGCACCTCGGCGACGCGACCGCCGACGCCGCCGACACCCGCGATGGAGACGGTCGAACGCGCCAGCGTCGCGAGCTCCGCTGCGGTGAAGATCCCTCTGCACCGGTCGAGGTGCTCCGGGATCCCCTGGGTCTCGCTAGCGGTCATGGTAGATGAGATGCTTGCGGCCGATGGTCCCGTCCCAGGGGTGCGAGTAGTAGGTGCCGCGAAGCGTGCGCTTCTTCTCGGCGATGTCGATCCGAGCGCCCTCCCAGAAGTCCTCGAGCAGCATGTAGATGACGAAGTTCTCGGCGTTGAACACGAAGCGCGACTCGCTGATCCGGGTGACCGGATAGCCGAACCGGGTGAGCGCCTTGTAGAACCAGGGCTCGACCTCGGCGTAGCAGTGGTCGATCTGCAGGTCGCGGAGCCGCTCGAAGACCGCGCGCATCAGGCCGACCTGCGCCAGGCCGGTCCGGTGCTCGCGCACCACGGCGAATCCGGAGATCTCGGCGCTGTTCGCGAGCGGCGACACGCCGAAGGTCTCCTCGACCTGCAGCGGACGCCCGTCCTGGGAGCCGAAGATGATCCGTGCGGTCGCCACCGGAGTGCCGTTGCTGTCCCACGCGAGGAAATGCTCGGAGTAGTCGTCGTAGGCGTCGGCGTGGATGGAGCCGTTGAGATCCTCGGACGTGAAGAGCCCCTCTTCGAGGTAGACGTCCTGCCGGACGAGCCGCCAGGTCTGCAGATCGTCCTCCGATTGGACGCGCGTGATGCGGTAGGAGATCGAAGAGGAACTGGAAACCCCTGCTCTGCGCTGAGAATCTCCTCCGACGGAAACAACATCCAGACTCATCTCGAGGAGCCCCTCCTGCTTTGATACGCAACCGCACTACAGCAATTGCCGGAAATATCGATGATAGTACGAAACGCTTTGTGGATGGCGGCGCTCAGAAATGCGAACCGCGAATTCACGCCGATCGGCTACCGGGAAATCCCGTCGCATCAGATAGCATGAGTCAGCAACGGAGTGGTGATTGGGGTAACGGTGCCGGGAGAGAACTGGACGCTCGGGGGCAGCTCGCGAACTCAGCCGGGTTCTGACGAACTGCGCACCAGAGTGCTTCGCAGCGCGACTCAGCATGTGGAGACCGTCGGCCTCTCGCTCGGAATCGATGCCGCCGTCATCGAGAAGCTCTCCGCGGAAGCGGGCATCTCCACGCGCCAGTTCGCCAAGACCTGGCCCTCGACGGACGCATTCCTCACCGACCTGTTCTGCGAACTCGCGAACCAGGCCCAGATCGATCGTGCCGACACGCAGACCCTGTTGACCACCTGGCAGTATCTCGGCACGCGGGGCGACGATCTCCGCTCGGTCGAGGGTCGGCGCGGGGTGCTGATCGATCTGATCCGCACCGTGATGGAGTACAACTTCGACGTGGTGACGGCCTCGAGCAAGTGGCGCACCTACGCCGCGATCTCCACGACGATCCTGTCCTGGCCGGAGGGGGAGGCCCGTACGCGGGTGCTCGACGCGCTCCGGGCGAGCGAGCTCGCCTTCGTGGACACCATGGAGAGCTTCTACCGCAACCTGCTCCCGACGATCGGCTACCGCCTGAAGCCGATCTTCCGCAACGACTACCAGACCTTCGTCGTGGCCGCGGCCTCCGTCATCGAGGGGCTCGGGGTCGTGCGCGCCACGGTGCCCGCACTCGTGGAGGCGCACTTCGACATCCCCGCCGGGGAGGGCACCGAGACCTGGTCGGTCGCCGCGCTCGCGTTCATGGGCGTGCTCGACGCCTTCTTCGAGCTCGACCCCGACTTCGTGCCCGACGAGGCGATCGCCCGGCTCAGCGGCGGCGTCGACGTGACTCCGCCCTCTCGCACCGAATCCGATTACTGACCCGGGGTTCAGGTGATGAGCGCCCGCGCGCTCCAGTGCTGCAGACGATCCATCGTCTGCGCGAATGAGAAGGGCCTGCCGAAGTAGTAGCCCTGCGCGCTGCGGACGCCGAGCTCGATGAGCACATCGGCCATGGCGCGATTCTCGATGCCCTCGACGACCACGGTGTGGTTGAGGCTGTCGCCGAAGCCCTGCAGCGCCCGGATCACCTCGCGCTGACGCACGTCGTCGAGGTTGTTGATCAGGCTCTTGTCGATCTTGAGGATGTTCATGGGGAAGTGCACGAGGGCTCCCACGGGGGAGTCGTCGGACCCGTAGTCGTCGAGCGCGATGACCACCCCGGCCTCCTGCATGAGTTCGGCGTCGCGCCGCAGCTCGTCGGTCACCGAGCGCAGCGAGCGCTCGTTCAGCTCGATGCAGAGCGAGAGATCCGGGTGGGCTCGAGCGGTGTCGCGGATGAAGGGGCCGAGCTCGTCCTCGCTGATCTGGCCGAGCTCGAGATTCACCGTCATGCAGTCGATACCGGGCTCGAGGCGGTGGAACGCCTCCGCCGCATCCAGGGCCTTCGTGATGACCTGCTGCGTGAGCTCGTTCATGAGGCCGAGGCTCTTGGCCCGCGCCACGAGCGAGGGCGGGGAGATGGGGCCGAGTTCGGGATCGACGTAGCGCACGAGCGCCTCGAACGCCCAGATCCTGCCCTGCTCGATGTTCACGATCGGCTGGAAGGCGAGGCTGAGCCGGTTGTCGCGGATCGCTCGCGCGACGATGTCGTTCGTGCGGGTCGAGCGATGCGAGGAGACGCTGACGTTGCCGGCGACCGGCCCGCCCTGGCGCCGAGAGCGCTTGGCCCGCAGCATCGTGCGGTCCGCGTCCTCCACGAGCGTCTGCGCGTCGAGCTCCCGATGGCTCGAGAAGGCGAGCCCCGCGCTGACCACGGGGCGCAGGTACTGCCCCTCGAGCGAGAGCGGCTGATTGACCTTCTCGATGATCCGGTCGGCGGATTCCTTCGCCTGCTCGAGGGAGACGAGCCCCGAGAGGATCACGACGAACTCATCGCCGCCGACGCGCGACACGAAGTCTCCGCCGCCCGCGGCGCTCTGCAGCCGGTCGGCGATGGCGCGCAGCAGTTCGTCGCCCGCACGATGGCCGAAGTTGTCGTTGAGCTTCTTGAAGTTGTCGAGGTCGAGGAAGAGCAGAGCGATGCCCTCGTGGTACGGGCGGTTCTCGTTCGCCTCGATGAGCGCCTTCTGGAAGGCGCCGTAGTTCGGCAGTCCGGTGAGCGTGTCGCTGTTCGCGCGGCGCTCGAGCACGTCGACCTCGCCCTGCACGCGCGCCGCTTCGCTCGCGACGTGGGCGAGCGTGCCGAGAGCGTGCTCATCCTCTCGCGTGAACGGCCCTCCGCCGATCTTGCGCGCGGCGATCAGATGCTGCTCGGTGCCCGAGCCGAGGCTCACCGCCGCGCCGATCTCGTGGGGCTGGGGCCCCGGCTCGCGCAGTTCCACGACGTTCGCCTGGACGATGTCCCGCGCTCGGCTCTGCAGCGCGGCGGCGATGCCGCCCCCGTTCTCCCGGGGCAGTTCGACGGCGGCGTCCACGAGGGCGTTGAGCCGGTGCTCGATGGCGGCGTAGCGCTGGCGCTGGGCGAGCACGTAGAACACGGACGCCGTGAGCAGCACGACGAACGACCTGCGGCTCGCGACCGGATTGTGCTCGAACCAGGGCACCAGCGAGGAGTTGACGTAGTTCATGAGCGTGGCGGTGCCGGTGACCACGAGCACGACGAGACCGACCTTGGGGAGACTGATCGCCGAGAGGCCGAAACCGCGGTCGGGGGCCGAGCGCCCCCACTGCCGGACGAACTCGCCGAGCAGGAACAGCACGTAGTAGACGGTGGACGCGGCGAGGAAGCTCGGGAGCAGCCACACGTCGAGCCCCGACAGGGCGGTGTGGACCGCGACGAAGGCGGCCGCGGCGAGGGCGCTCGTTCCCGTCACGCACAGCGCGTGCAGGAAACTGCGGCGGCGCACCATCTGCGAGATGACGACGCCCACCGCCCAGACGCACACGCCGAGGAGCGGGGACTCCTTTACCGGAGGGATCGCGAGCATCACGATGCTCACGCCCACGAGGGGGAACCCCGGGTTGCGGCCGATGTGCATCTGGAACGCGCTGCAGATGATCACCCCCGCGATCACGGCGAGCACCAGCGTCCACGATTCCGGCTCCGACTGGATCAGGCGGTAGCCCCCGTACCCGATGCTGCCCAGCGCGAGGGTGGCGAAGAGCGCCGAGAGGACGTCGCCCCGATTCGTCGCACCCATGCGTCTGAACACGGCCCCTCTTCCCATGTTTCGGCGTGCCCACGCGACGGTGACGACGCGACGTGCAGCAAGATCAGCAGAGTCAATCATGGCATGAGTGACGCGCGATCCCGGCGCGCGACGCGGAAACTGCTCGAGCGCGGAGGTCTCCACTCGACGAGATATCCGGAGCGCAGCGGTCGAATCCGGCCTGCCGGCGGTCCGCGATCGCTTCCGGTCGCTCTTCCCCGACCCGTGCGGGTGAGGCACAATGGCAGCGTGGCGAACGAGATCAAGACCCGGCCCGGCGACGCCGACGTGCGGGCGTTCCTCGAGCGCGCCACTCCGGCGAAGCGCCGTGAGGACGGGCTGGCGCTCGCCGAGATCTTCGGCGAGGCGACGGGAGAGCCGCCGGTGCTGTGGGGTTCCTCGATCGTCGGGTACGGCAGCTACCGCTATATCTCACCGGCCAACCCGCGTACCCGCGGCGACTGGCCGAAGACCGGATTCTCGCCGCGCAAGGCGCAGCTCTCGCTCTACGGTCTGAAGGATCTGCCGGAAGGAGCGGGCCTCCTGCCGCAGCTCGGCACCTACACGGAGGGCGCCGGCTGCGTCTACGTGAAGCGGCTCGAGGACATCGACCTCGACGTGCTGCGCCGGCTCATCGCCATCGCGTGGTCGCGGGGCGACGACCCCGAGCCCTGAGTCGCGGATTCAGACGGTGGGCGCGGATTCCGGGCCGTCGATGAGCGGGGCGTAGCGCTCGCTCGCCGCCTGTGCGATCCCGGCCGCAGCGGTCTTGTCGGGCCCGGGGCCCTCGATCATCACGGCGCCTCGGAAGTACGCGAGCTCCTGGATCGACTCGGCGATGTCGGCGAGCGCGCGGTGCCCGCCCCGCTTCTCCGGTGCGCCGAAGTAGGCCGCCGGGTACCAGCGCCGGCTCAGCTCCTTGATCGTGGAGACGTCGATGCTGCGGTAGTGCAGGCGGCCCTCGAGCCGCGGCAGGTACTTCGCGATGAAGCGGCGGTCCATGCCGATCGTGTTGCCCGCGACGAGCGGCCGGCGGCCGGCGGTCACGAAGCGGCTCAGGTAGGCGAGCACCTGCGCCTCCGCCTCCTCGAGAGCCGCACCGCCCTCGATGCGGGAGAGGAGCCCCGAGCTCTCGTGCATGCCCCGCACGAAGTCGCTCATGTTCTCGAGCGCCTCCGGGCCGGGGTTGATGACGATCTCGAAGCCCGGGTCGAGCGGCTCCAGATCGAAGTCCGTCACGATCACGGCGATCTCGCAGAGCCCGTCGCGATCCACGTCGAGACCGGTCATCTCGCAGTCGATCCACACGATCTGATCCGCTGGCGCGTTCGACACGTTGCACTCCTTCAGCCACTTGAACCAATTCAGTCTAGACGCTGCCCGATAGGCTGGACTCCATGGCAGTCCTTCCCATCGTGATCTCCGGCGAGCCCGTGCTCCACCGCCCCGCAGCCCCCGTCACCGAGTTCGACGCAGAGCTGCGCACGCTCGTGGACGACATGTACGAGACCACCGTCGCGGCTCCGGGCGTGGGGCTCGCGGCGCCTCAGGTCGGGGTGGGCAAGCGCGTGTTCGTGTGGATGTACGAGGATCAGGACGAGGCGCCCGCGCAGGGGGCGGCCATCAACCCCGAGCTCTGGATCGCTCCGCCCGAGCCCGGTCTCCCCGGCGAGGACGAGGTCGAGGGCTGCCTCTCGTTCCCCGGGGAGCGCTTCGCGCTGCGGCGTTCGCCGCGCGCGCTGCTGCGGGCGCAGGACATCGACGGCAATCCCTTCGAAGTGCAGGCGAGCGGCTGGTTCGCGCGCATCCTGCAGCACGAGTTCGATCACCTGAGCGGGCTGCTCTACGTCGATCGCCTGGTGCATCCGGAGAACCGGGGGGCGCAGAAGGCGCAGCGCAAGAACGGCTGGGGCAAGCCGGGACTCAGCTGGCTGCCGGGGGTCGACGACCTGGAGGGCTGATGCACTCGGGCGCTGCCGGGAGCCCGATCAGCCGGATGCGAGCCGACGCGAGTCGGGGACGGCGAGCCACGCGAGCAGCGCGGCCACGAGCAGCGCGGCGGTGACGCCGAACGCCCAGCCGAATCCCGCGAGGTCGACGATCGCTCCCGCGACGAGGGGGCCGAGCACCCCGCCGAGATCGCTGGTCATCGAGTACGCCGCGACGACGCCCCCGCCGCGCCTCTGCGCGAGGACGTCGGCCAGCACGGCCTGCTGGCCCGGATTGACGAGCGCCGACCCCGCCCCGGCCGCGAACATCACCGCGAATACGACCCCGATGCTCGGGGACGCCGGGAGCGCCGCGTACGCGAGCGCGAGCACCGCGGTGCCGAGCACGAGCATGGGCTTGCGGCCCACGGTGTCGTTCCAGCGGCCCGAGGGCAGGATGAGCAGCGCGTTCCCGGCGGCGTAGGCGGCGAGCACCCAGGCCGCGAGCGCCGCGTCGCCCTGGAAGGCGACTGCGACGAGGATCGGGATGACCGAGACGCGAACCCCGAAGGAGGACCAGCCGAAGGCGAAGACGGAGAGCAGCAGCGAGCGGAAGTGGGGGAGGCGGACCGCCTCGCGGAGCGTCATCGCCTCGTCGCCCGGAGCGTCATCGCCGTTCGGTCGCGCCGCGGCCTGCGAGCCGCGAAGGGAGACGGCCACCACGGCGGCGGCGGCGAGCAGCGTGACGAAGTAGAACACGAAGGGCGCGCGCAGGCCGAACGATGCCACGATCCCGCCGAACACGGGCCCGAGCAGGCCGCCGAGCAGGAATCCGGCGGCGTTCAGGCTGGCGACGCGGGCACGGGCCCGCGGCGGGCTCACCTTGATGAGGAGTGCCGTGGCGGCGACCGTGAACATGGTCGATCCGATCCCGCCCGCGCCGCGGAGCACGACGAACTGGGTGTAGTCGGCCGCGAGGGCGGCGGCGCCCGTGGAGACGGCGACGATGAGGATGCCGAGCGTGTAGGTGCGACGCTCGCCGAGACGCCCCACGACCCAGCCCGCGAGGGGTGCGGAGAGCAGGCGCATGAGCGCGAATGCGCTGACGATCGCCGACGCCGCGAAGTTGGAGACGCCGAACTCGAGCGCGAACTGCGGGATCGCCGGGGCGACGACGCCGTAGCCGAGAGCCACGGTGAAGCCCCCGGCCACGAGCGCCCAGACCTCGAAGGGAAGCCGGGGCCGGGAGGAATCACGCACCACACGATCCTAGCGGCGGGCCGAGAACGGGGGATCGGCGCGGTCGTCCCCCGGTATCGGGAGGTGAACGACCGGTGAGCATTCGGGAAAGTCTTGGGGTGCGAGAGCGGAACGAGAGCGCGGCGCGGCGCGCCGGGTGGCATAGTCGTGGCAGACCGTGCGGCGGATGTTCGCCGGCCGTGCCACTCGCGGAGAAGAGGAAACCGGGAAGTGAACTCGACAGACACCCCGCCGAGCGGTCATCGGGATCCTCAGGTCGAGCTGACGCTGGGGTCGCGGGCCGCTCCTCCGCGCACGCTGATCGACATCCTGCGCGCCACGGCGGCCGCCCACCCGGAATCCAGTGCGCTCGACGACGGCTCCGGCGCCCTGAGCTACGCGGAGCTGCTCGCCGCGGTCGAGGCGCGGGCGCTCGAGCTGCGGTCGAACGGCGTGCGCCGCGGCGACCGCGTCGGCGTGCGCGTCGACAGCGGATCCCGCGAGCTCTACATCGCGATCCTCGCGGCCATGGTCGCCGGTGCGGCGTACGTGCCGGTCGACGCCGACGACACCGACGAGCGCGCCAGGCTGGTCTTCGGGGAGGCCGGCGTCGTCGGGATCGTGGGCAACGGCGGATACGCGCCGACCGGCCTCGCCCCGGCCGAGCCCGACCAGACCGGGGCGGCCGGCCCGGAGTCGACCGACCCCGGGGCGGATCGTCTCGGAGCCCCCGCGCTCGACGACGACGCCTGGATCATCTTCACCTCGGGATCCACGGGAGTGCCGAAGGGGGTCGCGGTGTCGCACCGCTCGGCCGCCGCCTTCGTCGACGCCGAGGCCCGCATGTTCCTGCGGGAGGCGCCCCTCGGACCGGGGGACCGTGTGCTCGCGGGCCTGTCCGTCGCCTTCGACGCCTCCTGCGAGGAGATGTGGCTGGCCTGGCGGTCGGGAGCCTGCCTCGTCCCCGCGCCCCGCGCGCTCGTGCGGGCGGGCGAGGACCTGGCGCAGTGGCTCGTGCGCCAGAGCATCTCCGTCGTCTCGACGGTGCCGACGCTCGCCGCGATGTGGCCGCACGAGGCCATCGAGAGCGTGCGGCTGCTCATCTTCGGGGGCGAGGCCTGCCCGCCCGAGCTCGCCGCTCGTCTCGTGGAGGAGGGCCGCGAGGTGTGGAACACCTACGGTCCCACCGAGGCGACGGTGGTGTCGTGCGGATGCCGGCTCGACGGTATCTCCCCGATCAGCATCGGACTGCCGCTCGACGGCTGGGATCTGGCTGTGGTCGACGCTGCCGGGCACCGGGTGCGGGCCGGGGAGAGCGGCGAACTGATCATCGGCGGCGTCGGTCTGGCCCGCTATCTCGATCCGGAGAAGGACGCCGAGAAGTACGCGCCCATGCCCGCGCTCGGATGGGACCGCGCCTATCGATCCGGCGACCTCGTGCGGTACGAGCCGGAGGGGCTGATCTTCCTGGGCCGCGCCGACGATCAGGTGAAGGTGGGCGGGCGGCGCATCGAACTCGGCGAGGTGGAGAACGCGCTGCAGGAGCTGCCCGGTGTGACGGCCGCCGCCGCCGCGGTGCAGGCGAGCGAGGCGGGCGTACCGCTGCTGGTGGGCTATCTCGTCGTGGAGGGGGACGAGCCCCTCGACCGGGCGCTGGCGCGCACGCACCTGGCCGAGCGGCTTGCGGCGGGGGTGATGCCGCTGCTCGCCGTGGTCGGAGAGCTGCCGGTGCGCACCTCGGGCAAGGTGGATCGCGCGGCGCTGCCGTGGCCGCTGCCCGGAGTCGATGAGCCCGCGGCGCAGGGACTCACCGGCACCGAGCGCTGGCTGGCCGAGCAGTGGCAGGCCGTGCTCGGTGTTCCGGTGCCCGACGCGGGAGCCGATTTCTTCGACCTGGGCGGAGGCTCGCTCGCCGCGGCGCAGCTCGTGTCGCGTGTGCGCGAGCGCGTCGCCGAGTTCACGGTCGCCGACATCTACGACGTGCCGCGCCTGCGCGCGATGGCGAAGGCGATCGCCGCGGTGGAGGACGCGAGCGGGCCGGACGACTTCCACCATCCGCGCCCGACGCCCCGCCGCACGCAGTGGGCGCAGACGCTCGTGGGGGCGCCGCTCTTCATCGCGAGCGGAGTGCGCTGGCTCGTCTACCTGCTCACCGCGGGCACGATCCTGAACCTCTCCGCCGGTTTCGAGGTGCTGCCGAGTGCGCCGCCGTGGGCGCTCATCGTCGCGATCCTCGTCATCTCCACCCCTGTGGGCCGCATGTCGATCGCGGCCCTGGCCGCCCGGGTGCTGCTCGCAGGAGTCAGGCCCGGGGACTACCCGAGGGGCGGACAGGTGCACATGCGGCTGTGGCTTGCCGAGCAGTTCGCCGAGCAGATCGACGCGGTCGGCCTCGCGGGCGCCCCGTGGGTCACCCTCTACGCACGCGCGCTCGGGGCGAGGATCGGCAGGGACGTGAGCCTGCACGCACTGCCCCCGATCACCGGCATGCTCGAGGTCGGCGCGCGATCCGCGATCGAACCGGAGGTGGATCTCACCGGCTACTGGATCGACGGCGATCTGCTGCGGATCGGCGAGGTGCGGATCGGCCGCGAGGTGACGGTGGGCGCGCGCAGCACACTCGCGCCGGGCACGCGGATCGACGACGGCGCCGAGATCGCCCCGGGATCGGCCGTGTTCGGCCGGGTCAAGGCCGAGCAGACCTGGGCAGGATCCCCCGCGGTGCGCGTCGGAGGACGTTCGGCGGCGTGGCCCGACGCCCCGCCGCGGCGTTCGCGGACGTGGCAGGCGGTGTACGGGCTCTCGTCCTTCGGCCTGGCGCTGCTGCCCTTCGCCGCCTTCGCCGGCGGCGGGATCGTGATCGCCGCAGCGATGCGCGGCAGCGAGACGCTGGGCGCGGCGGCGCTCGCGGCGCTCGGTGCGCTCGTGCCGGCGGTGCTCCTGACCGGACTGCTCTACGGAGGTGCGGTCGTGGTGATCGTGCGGCTGCTGTCCATCGGGCTGCGGGAGGGGACGTTCCCCGTGCTGAGCCGGATCGGCTGGCAGGCGTGGGCCACCGAGCGCGTGCTCGACGCCGCGCGCAGCTTCCTCTTCCCGCTCTACTCCAGCCTCTTCACCCCGGTCTGGTTGCGCCTGCTGGGCGCCCGGGTCGGCAGGAACGTCGAGGCCTCGACCGTGCTGCTGCTGCCCGCGATGACGCGCATCGACGACGGGGCGTTCCTCGCGGACGACACGATGGTCGCCTCGTACGAACTGCAGCGGGGCTGGCTGCGCATCGGTCGAGTGCGCATCGGCAAGCGCGCGTTCCTCGGCAACTCCGGGATGGCGGGCCCGGGACATCGCGTACCCAGGGACTCGCTGGTCGCGGTGCTGTCGGTGGCACCGGACAAGGCCAAGGCGGGGTCCTCGTGGCTCGGTTCTCCGCCGGTGCGGCTGCGCCGGGCGGCGCAGAACGGCGACGACTCGCGCACCTATCACCCCGGTGCCGCGCTGCGTGCGGCCCGAGCGCTGTGGGAGCTCTGCCGTATCGTGCCGGTGATCGTCACCTGCGGGCTCGGACTCGTGGTGCTGCTCGTCTTCGCGCTGCTCTGGGAGTCGGTGGGACCGGTGTGGACGCTGCTGCTCTCGGGTGTGGTGATGCTCGCCGCGGGTGCGGTCGCCGCCGGCGTGTCGACGGCCGCGAAGTGGGCGATCGTCGGTCCGATCCACCCGGGGGAGGCGCCGCTCTGGTCGAGCTTCGTGTGGCGCACCGAGGTGAGCGACACCTTCACCGAGATGCTCGCGGCGCCGTGGTTCGCCCGCGCGGCGGCGGGCACGCCGGCGCTCGCGGTCTGGCTGCGGTCGCTCGGCGCGCGCATCGGGACCGGTGTGTGGTGCGAGTCGTACTGGCTGCCGGAGCCCGATCTCGTGACGCTCGGCGACGGATCCACCGTCAATCGGGGCTGCGTGGTGCAGACCCACCTGTTCCATGATCGAATTATGAGCATGGACACCGTCGAACTCGAGGCCGGAGCCACGCTCGGCCCGCACAGCGTCATCCTGCCCGCGGCCAGCATCGGCGCGCACGCGACGGTGGGGCCGGCCTCGCTCGTCATGCGCGGCGAGCGCGTGCCGGTGGGGTCGCGGTGGAGCGGCAACCCCATCGGCCCCTGGCGCGCGGTGAAGGTGCGCGCATATCAGTCCACGAAGTGACCGGGTGACCGATCCAATGCCGAAGTCCTACACGCCGCACAGCGGCGACCCGCGCTACGCCGTCGAGCGCTACGTGCTCGACCTCGCCTACACCCCCCGCACCAACCGCCTCGTCGGCCGTGCCGAGCTCCGCATCGAGGTGCTCGAGGAGACGGACGCGCTGCGCGTCGACCTCGTGGGCCTGCAGGCGAGCAGAGTGCGGGTGGACGGAGGCGCTCACCGGCGGGTGAAGCAGGGCGAGCACGCGCTGCAGATCCGCTTCGACGAGCCGCTGCCCGCTGGACGAGAACTGGTGCTCGAGATCGAGTACGCCGGCCGTCCGGCCCCCCGCCGCTCGCGCTGGGGGCGCATCGGGTGGGAGGAGCTCGAGAACGGTGCGCTCGTGGCGGCGCAGCCGACGGGGGCTCCGAGCTGGTTCCCGTGCAACGACCGCATCGACGATCGCGCGCGCTACTCGATCGCGCTCACCGTCGAGGACGGGTTCTTCGTCGCGGCGACCGGCGTGCCGGGGCTCGTCGTGCGACGCGGAGGGACGCGACGCTGGAGTTTTGAGAGCGACGTGCCCACCGCCACCTATCTCGTCGCGGTGCACGTGGGCGAGTACGCCGAGTACCCGCTCGCGCTCGGGCTGCGGGGCGGCAGTCTCGGCGGCCGCCTGCTCACCGCGCCGGCGCAGGCCGCGGCCACGCTGCGGGCGTTCGCGCCGGTCCCGGACATGCTGCGCGTCTTCGAGGAGTGGTTCGGTCCGTATCCGCAGCACGACCTGACGATCGTGGTGACCGAGGAGGAGCTGGAGATCCCGCTGGAGTCGCAGGGCATGGTCACCTTCGGCGTCAACCACAACGCCGCCGGCGAGCAGCGGCTCATCGCGCACGAGCTCGCCCACCAGTGGTTCGGCAACAGCGTCGGCATCGCCCGGTGGCGGGACATCTGGCTCAACGAGGGCTTCGCGTGCTTCGCCGAGTGGTTGTGGTCGGAGGCGGCGGGCGGCCCCTCGGCCGCGCGACTCGCGGAGGAGCATCACGCCCTGATCGCCGGGCTGCCGCAGGATCTGCTGCTCGCGGATCCCGGGCCCGCCGACATGTTCGACGACCGCGTGTACAAGCGCGGTGCCCTGCTGCTCGAGGCGCTGCGGCGCACGATGGGCGAGACCGGCTTCCGCGCGCTGCTGCGCGCCTGGGCCACGGGCAACGAGCATCGGCTGGTCGAGAGCGTCCAGTTCGTCGAGCTCGCCGAGTCGCTGAGTCCGGTGCCCCTCGGGGAGCTCTGGCGGAAGTGGCTGCACGGGACGGCGCTGCCCCCGCTGCCCCCGCTCCTCGTGCCCGGTCCCGCCTGAGGGGCTGCGTCTCCGCCCCGGACCCGCGCGTGCACGGTCATCCTGCGCATCCCCGGTCATCCTGCTGCGCCCCCACGGTCATCCTGCGCGAAGTCGCAGGATCCACCCCGCAACCCCGCGCCGCTCAGCCGTCGTACGCCACGCTCAGCAGCGCGACCGAGCCGCCCGGAAGCTCCAGCCGCGCATCACGGCCGACGAGCGCGGGGAAGCCGTCCGCGGCGGGGGAAGTCCAGTCGACCTCCGCCCCGTTCTCCGGCGCTGCCGCCTCGATCCGGGTCGCCGCGAAGTCGCCGCGCAGCCCGGTGCCGCGCGCCTTGAGAACGGCCTCGATCTGCGTCCAGTCCCGCACGCGATCGGAGCCGATGGCCTCGCGCACGGCCCGGCGCCGACTCGCGGTGTCGAGTTCCGCATCGATCGCGAACGCGGTCGCGCTGCGCGGCGCGGCCCCGGCCACCACGAGCGGTCCGGCGTAGGCGACGCTCACGAGCGGTTCGGGATCCTCGCCCGGCGTGCTGCCGGGGCGCACCCGCAGCGGCCCGTGCGGCCCGCCGCATCGCGGGCACACGGCGTAGAATTCGGCGTCGCCGCCCACCAGACCGCGCAGCAGCGCGCGCCCGCGTCCGCGGCGCTCGGCCGCGTCGGGAGCGATCGCCCAGGCGATCCGGGCGCGGCCGAGTCGCCGCGCCGACTCGAGCGCCTCGCGCGGCACGCGCCCGGCCTCCGGGTTCACGCGGGTGCGAGCGCGATGAGCAGAACTTCGACCATCGATCCTCCCTGGGGCGCTGTTCTGAAAAAGTGTATCTTCATGGATGGTACGGTGACGAGGGGGCGCGGGTGGCTGCGCAGCCACCGGTGCCGGCGGGCCCGGGCCTACTCGGGGATGGCCTCGTGCGCGGTGATGCGTGCGGTGGCCATGCTGGTGATGGTGTTCCCCTCCCAGGGCTTGAGCGTGCCGTTCGCCGCTTGGATGCGGATCTTCGTCGCCGTCACGGGGACCGTGCGGGCGTGACGGTACGTCCAGGTGAACATCTCCTGCGGGATCTCCTGATACGTCGCGGGGCGATTCGCGGGCTGGCTGAACGACTTCCACTGCCCGTCCGGGGTGAGGTAGCTGGCGGTCACCTGTCTGGGCAGGGTCAGCGAGGCCTGGTAGTCCTCCAGCCAGGTCGACGTGATCTCGCGCAGCTCGTAGCTCCCCTCGAGGTCGATCTCGTAGGTCGCGCCGTACTGCGTGCCGGCCGCATCGAGCAGATAGTCGTAGTGCTTCGTCATCGACCAGCGCGGGGACACTTCGTTCCACTGCGTCGGATACGGGGTCGTGCTGGTGAGCCCGCTGAGCAGGTCTTCGTCGTCGTTGGCGGTCCTATTGCAGGAAGAGCGCGAAGCGACGGGGCCGGGTTGTGCGCAGCCCGGGGTGACGCCCGCCGGGAGGAGCGCGGGGGTGTTCGAGGCGAGGATCACGGGCCGATCGACCGCGATGTTGGCGGTGGCCGTGGTACCGACCTCGACCTCATCGATGAACAACCACTGCGCGGTGCTCCGCCTCGTCAGCTCGAGCTGCACGTAGCGGGCCGCCACCTCGTGCTCGAGCGCGAACGTGCGCCGCCCGGCCGGCGACGTGCTCGGCGGCTCTCCTGCGGCCCAGCCGCCCCAGACGCCGTCGGCGGACGCGGTGCGGACGCGCCAGGAGGCGGGCACACCCACACTCTCACCGCCCGACTGCAGCGAACCGAACGCCACCGACTCGATCGGCGAGACCGCCCCCAGATCGAGGGTGATGAACAGTTTGTTGATGCCGAGGGTGGTCATGTTGCGGCCCGACCATCCGGGGCTCTGGCTGCCGCTGCTCGCGACCACCCCGTCGGTGAGGGTCCACGCCCGCAGGCCCGTCGCCCAGGACGAGTACTCGGCGCTGCTGGAGTAGGGGAAGAACTGGTACTTCTGCCCGAGGGCGTGATTGGTCTGCTGGTTGTCGAAGGCCTGCAACTCGCCCATGAACACCTGCGACGTGTCGGGGCTGACCACCTCGAGCCAGATCTCGGACACGTTCGGCAGCTCCTGCGGCGCGGTGACCGTGTGCCAGTACGTGCCGACCGTGTTCTGCCCGCCGGGAATCAGGTCGGCTCGGCTGAACACTCCCAGGGTCGTCATGGTGCCGTTCACCGTGCGCGCCTTCACCGTGACCTGCTCCGGAGCGCTCGCGCCGTGCGCGGGGTGGTGCCGCCACTGCGTGTTCACCTGCCGCACCGGCGCGCCCGCGCCGCCGTTGAGCTGGAACTTCATCACCCAGTTCTGCATGTGTCCGGTCTGCACCAGTGCCTGCCAGCGACCGTCGTAGGTGTTGTCGGTGCCGAGCAGCCCGTCGGTCAGCGGTCCGTTGCCCCACGTGTACTCCGCGGCGAGCGGATCGATCTGGTCGCCGTACTTCCCCGTTTCGCTGCCGGCCGCGACAGCGGTGCCGGCGGCCGGCTTGCCGAGACCGTTCGGGCCGATGCCGGGCTGGTCCGCCGTGCTGGTGACCGTGAACGGGGCGTTGCGGGCGAGGTTGAACCCCAGCGCGGGATTCGTCTCCATCGCCGCCGAGGTCCAGGGAATCGTGACGACCGCCTGGGTCGACACCGGGGAGAAGACGCCCCACGCGTCATAGCCGCGAATCGTGTACACGAGGGTGCGGCCGGGCTGCTGCTGATAGTCCATGAACTCCACGCGCCCCGACGGGGAGGCGGTCGGACCGGCCTCTCCGATCAGTCTCCCGTCGCGGCGGATCTGGTAGGCGACCACCGCACGGGCGGCTCCGCCAGCGGTCTGCGAGGGACCCCAGCTGAGTGTCACGTTCGTGTCGATGAATCCGTCGCCATCGCTCTCGCCGGCATCGGCACCCGTCACCGCCGCGGGCGCGCCGGGAGCGGTCATGCCGGACGAGCCCGGGCACTGCGTCCCCGTCGCCCACGCCCGATACGCGGCCGCGAAACCCTGCCGTGCGGGGTGAGCCGCCCCATTGTGTCCCGCCACGGCATCGAACGTGATCGCGGAGAAGGTCACCATCCGCGAAGCGCCGCCATTACGCATCGCCTGCAGGTTCTCGGCGAGCATCGTGAGCGGCATCACCTTGACGTGCTCGTTCTGATCCCGGTACACCTCGGCGTTGCCCCACACCTCGGTGCCCGCGACCCCGGCCTGATCACGAGCGGCGGTCGTGGCCTGGAACCACTGCGTCACGGCCGCGACCGTGTTCTTGCCCGAACCCCGGCCATCCTGCGGAGCCACCACCGTCACCGCGGTCGTGTCGTACACGTACGCCCAGAAGTCGGTCCACGCCGCAAGCCACGTGCTGTTCATCGTCGGCGACGACGACGCTGTGAACAGCGGCGACACGATCACGCGGTCCTTCCCCGACAGCTCCACGACGTGCTCCGACACCTCCGCCAGATACGAGTCCACGTACCCCGACTTCAAACGAGCCCCGAACGTCTCAGACGGCGAATCATCGATTTTCCTGGTGAGGTCGTAGCCTTCGACCTCGTAGGGCAGGTACCAGCCGTCGATCAGGTCGCCGTACTCGTCGCCGTAGGTCTCCCAGATGCGGTCCGCGGTGGCGATCGCCCGGTCGGTCTCCGCCGCGATCCAGCTCGACTCCTGCCAGCCCTCGGCGAACCAGCCGGCCTCGTCGAGCCCCAGGCCGATCGTCACGGTCATGCCCGTCGAGCGGGCCGCGGCGAGGATGTAACCGAGCACCACCGAGCGGTCCTTGCCGCCGGTCGCGCGCGGGGAGTGCAGATCGTTGCCCGGGAAGTACACGCCCCACGCACCCGTGTGATCGTCGGTGCGAGCGGTGAACTGCACGATCACCGACTCGAAGCCCGACTGCTGCAACTCTCCCAGCAGCGCGTCCCAGTCCTCCTGGTCGTACCGGGAGTGCGCGGCGTCGTCCTTCTGCATCCGGTCGGGGAGCACGAACACGGCGCCGGGGGCGATCCGCGACGCACCGCTCCCGGCGGGTACGCACACCCCCAGTGCATCGACCGCAGAGGCCGCGGCCGGGGCCATGACCAGCCCGACCGCCGCCAAGGCGGCGACTCCGATCATCGTGACCGCACGACGCAACACACGAGCAGAGTGACGGTGCATGCTATTCGACCTCTCGAACGTCCTTCGCCTGCGAAGGAGTGGAACCGGTGGGGCTACCGTGCCTGTTGCTTGCGGCGTGCCGCGAGCAGAGCCGGGGCGGCGAGTACGAGGAGTCCGGCCGCCGGGGCGGCGATCCGCCAGTCGATGACGGGCGGGTGGAGCGGTTCGCTGTTCATCGTGAGGGTGGCGACGGAGTCGGAGAACCCCGCTCCGAACTGCCGGACCGTGTACTCGGCGAATCCGGCGGAACCGGTCGTGTTCGGCACGATCTCCCACACGCCATCGGCATCCACCGTTGCCCGGATGACCGTGGGCCGGGAGCCGCCGGAGGTCCAGGTGACCGAGGTGCCCGGGGTGCCGGTGCCTCGCAGGGCGAGTTTCCCCTCGGCGTCGATCCCGGTCGTCGCGGTGAATCGTTCGTCGCCCGGCATCTGCGACATGTTCTCGAAGCGCACCGAGAACCAAGAATTCTGGCGGGCATACCCACCGACGCCGAGGGCTCCGGGCCAGCCGACGTTCGGGCCGACGTAGTACCAGCGATCAGACGAAACGTTATAGTTCGCCCAGGTCACGTCCATCGTCAGGTTCTCGCCCGTCTCCGGATCCTTGATCACTCCATCCTCGGTCACCTCCCAGGCGCCTATCTCCGAACCGCACCATGGAAACAACAACAGTGCCGGAGCCTTGCTGCCCTGATGCAGGCATTCTCCATTCATGGTGCGGATCTCGCCGGTGGTGCCGGGCATCGGGACCGACATGCGGACCGTCGGCATTGCGGGAGGGATCTCTTTCGGGAGCGGGGGAGAGGTCGGGTTCTCCCGCTGGATCCCGGCCAGCACTTTCCTCGGCTGGGCCTGGTACGGGCCCGTATAGCCGATGTCCTCGACGATCCTGTACCCGTACCACGACCCGAAGTGGTCGTAGCCCTCCCAGAGATAGAAGTCGCCCTCCCAGCGGGGGATGACGGTCACCTCCGCCGACGAGGTCTCGGTTCCGGTCGCCCAGGCCGGGGTCGCGCCGACGAGTGCGGCCCCGGCAATTGCGACCGTAGCGAATGCCATACGCGTTCGTCGGGAAAATCTCGTACCCATCGTGTCGCCTCATCTCCTTGACGTGTTCTCCACGAACGGTACGGCGAACAAGCCGTCGAGGGCGCGGAAACCAGACGAAAAGACCACAGAAATGGGGACACGCCACTGCGGCGGAACCCTCGAACAGGCCGATCCACGACATCACGGCCGGTGCCGCATGTTCGACGACGAATACAGTGCCCCCGGCAGGATTCGAACCTGCGACCGACGGATTAGAAGGCCGTTGCTCTATCCACTGAGCTACGGAGGCAACCAGTCCAGCGTACTACGCGCGGGCGTCGGCGTCGGCCAGCTCCCGGTGTCCGCCGAACTGCAGCCGCATGGCCGAGAGCAGCTGGTTGGCGTAGCGGTCCTCTCCGCGCGAGGCGAAGCGCCCGAACACGGAGGCCGCGAGCACGGGCACCGGCACCCCGACGTCGACGGCGGCCTTCACGGTCCACCGCCCCTCGCCCGAGTCGGAGACGCGGCCGGCGAGGCCCTCGAGCGACGGGTTCTCGTGCAGCGCCGTCGCGGTGAGGTCCAGCAGCCACGAGGAGACGACCGAGCCGCGGCGCCAGAGCTCCGCCACCTTGGCGGTGTCGATGTCGAAGCGGTACAGCTCGGGCTCGTCGAGCGGTGCCACCTCGGCGGCGTGCTCCGCGGAGTGTTCGGAGCCCGCCAGGCCGGCGTCGGCGTGCTCGAGCAGGTTGAGCCCCTCGGCGAAGGCGGCCATCATGCCGTACTCGATGCCGTTGTGCACCATCTTCACGAAGTGCCCGGCCCCGGTCGGGCCGCAGTGCAGGTAGCCGAGCTCCTCGGGCGCGTACTCACCCTCGCGGCCGGGCGTGCGCTCCGCGTCGCCGGCGCCGGGTGCGAGCGCGCGCAGCAGCGGGTCGATCGCGGCGACGGCCTCGTCCGGCCCGCCGACCATGAGGCAGTAGCCGCGGTCGAGCCCGAAGACCCCGCCGCTCGTCCCCACGTCGACGAAGTGGATGCCGCGGGCCGCGAGCGCCGCGCCGTGACGCACGTCGTCGCGGTAGCTGGAGTTGCCGCCGTCGATGAGGATGTCGCCGGGCTGCAGCAGCGCCGCCACCCGCTCGATCGTCTCGCCGGTGAGCGCAGCCGGGATCATGAGCCAGATCACGCGCGGGGCGGGCAGCGCTGAGACGAGCGCCTCGATGCTGTCGACTCCGCGAGCGCCGTCCCGCGCGAGGGCGGCGACGGCCCCGGGGTCGACGTCGAAGGCGACGCACTCGTGCCCGGCGCGCATGGCCCGCCGGGCGATGTTCGCGCCCATCCGTCCGAGGCCGATGATTCCGAGGTGCAAAGCGGTGTCCTTCCGATCCGGGGTGGTGGGCGCGGGGTGCGGGGTACGAGCTGCCGGGCGCTGGATGCCGGGCGCCGAGGGTCAGTCGTCGAGTCCGCCGGGGATCGTGGTGATGGCCTCGGTGGCTCCCGGCAGGCGGCGCAGCCCGAGCCGCCGGATGATCTGCGCGGCGAGCTCGCGCGGGGAGCGGTCGACGCTGACGACGATCCCGCTCTCATCGTCCTCGAGCGGCTCGAGCGTCGCGTACTGGGAGCCGAGCAGCGTCTCGGGCATGAAGTGGTCGAGGCGTCGGCTCAGCCGCTCCGCCACGAGGGCGCGGGATCCCTCGAGGTGCACGAACACCACCCCCGGTCCGCCGATGCGGTCGCGATAGACGCGGCGCAGCGCCGAGCAGGTGACGATGCCGTGGGTGCCGGCGGCGGTGTGGCCGTGCACCCACTCGGCGATGCGGTCGAGCCAGGGCCAGCGATCCTCGTCGGTGAGCGGTGTGCCCGCCGCCATCTTGGCCACGTTCTCGGCGGGGTGGAAGTCGTCCCCTTCGGCCAGGTCCCAGCCGAGCTGACCCGCGAGCAGTCCGCCGAGGGTCGACTTGCCGGTGCCGGAGACACCCATGACCACGAGCACGGTCGGAGGAGCGGGCGGGAGGACGGGTGCGGCGGCCATCGTCACACCACCAGGTCCAGGAGCAGCACGCCGATGAGACCGACGACCGAGATGAGGCACTCGAGCACCGTCCAGGTCTTGAAGTTCTGCGGCAGGCTCGTGCCGAGGTACTGCTTCACGAGCCAGAAACCCGCGTCGTTCACGTGCGAGAGGAACACCGAGCCGCTGCCGATCGCGAGCACGAGCAGCGCGACCTCGGGCGAGGGGAGCGTCGCGGCCACGGGCGCCATGAGCCCCGCAGCGGTCACCGTGGCGACGGTGGCCGAACCGGTCGCGACGCGCACGAGCACGGCGACGACCCAGCCGAGCAGCAGCACCGAGATGCCGCTGTCGATCACGGCGCGGGTGATGACCTCGCCGATGCCGGTGTCGATGAGTACCTGCTTGAACGCGCCGCCGGCGCCCACGATGAGCAGGATGCCCGCGATGGGCGGCAGGCTCGATTCGAGCGAGCGGGCGATGGCGGCGCGGTTCATCCGGCTGCCGGCGCCGAGCACGAAGATGCCGAAGATCACCGTCACCAGCAGTGCGATGGTCGGCGTGCCGAGGAAGCTGACGATGTTCCAGGCGATACCGGCGGGCTCGGCCACGAACACCTCGGTGAGCGCCTTCACCATCATCAGCACGACCGGCAGCAGGATGCTGGCGAGGGTCGCGGCGAAGGAGGGGCGCGGGCGATCGGCATCGCCCTCGTCGCCGCCGGTGGTGAACAGCTCGGGCACGGGCACGGGAGCCCACTTCGCGGCCCAGGTGCTGAAGAGCGGACCCGCGACGATGATGGTGGGGATCGCCACGATCACGCCGAAGGCGAGGGTGAGGCCGAGGTTCGCGCCGAGGGTGTCGATGGCGACGAGCGGGCCGGGGTGCGGCGGCACCAGGCCGTGCATGGCAGAGAGGCCCGCCAGCGTCGGGATCGCGATCTTCATGAGCGGCAGGCCGGAGCGGCGCGCCACGAGGATGATGATCGGGATCAGCAGCACGAGGCCGATCTCGAAGAACATGGGCAGGCCGAT
>NZ_JAIVPF010000033.1:0-3700 GCF_053528595.1 Leucobacter sp.
CGAGCGAGTCCGTGATGCGCAGGCAGTCGTCGACGGTCGCGTCCTCGGCGCGGAGCTGGATGAGCTCGTGACCCAGGCGCATGATGGGCGACTGCTCGGCGAGGAAGATGCCGCCCCCCGGCCCCGGCTTCACCGAGATCACACCGCGATTGCGGAGCACCCTGATGGCTTCGCCGAGGGTCGCGGGAGCGACGTTGAAGCGGTCGAGCAGCTCTCGCTTCGTCCCGATGAAGTGCCCGGGCTGCAGCTCGCCCTCGCGGATCTCCCGCTCGATGAGGTCGACGACGGTGTCTGCGAGTGCGCGCGTCGGCGGAAACCCGGTCCCCGGTGCGCTCCTGCTCACGGAATCTGCCACCACTCTCTCACCAATCTCTGAATCGGTTGGAGCTTACGCTACCGGATGCCCGACGACTCCGGGGCTCCGGCGCGCATGCGCACCTCATCGCGCCCCCGCTCCCGCCTCGCGGTAGAAGTCGGCGAGCACGCGCCGCATGCGCTCGATCTCCCGCTCATCGACGAAGGTCATGTGCCCGGACTCGAACCAGGAGAACGTGAGGTTGGCGCGGATCTCCGGGCTCAGGAACATCCGCGCGACGTCGTTCTCCGCATGGAAGAACGGGGTCGCGAGGTCGTAGATGCCACCCATCACGAGCACCCGGAGCCCCTCATTGCGACGCATCGCCGCGGCGAGGTCGTAACCGAGATCGGGCACGAGCAGCGGGGCGTCGATGCCGGGTGCGCGGTGCGACCAGTCCCATGCCGAGCTCACCTGCATGTTGTTGAGCGGCAGATAGGGCAGCTCGGGCGCGTAGCCGATGTCGTTCGCGAGGTGCTCGCGGTAGGCGGCCAGGTGAGCGCTGTTCACGGCGGCCGTCGCCGCGTCGTCGGTCGCGGGATCGTGCTGCCCCGTGCCGATGACGTAGCCGTTGTCCGCCGAGAATCGCGCGTCGAAACGGCCGACCTTGCGCTCGCGATCGCGCAGCAGCGCCTCGCGGAACCACTCCATCTCGGGGCGCAATCGCTGACGCGCGAGCTCTTCGGGGTCGATGCCGATGAACGTCGCGAGCTTCTCAGCATGACTCCGCATCTCCTCGGCCGACAGCCGGTCTCCCGCGAGCAGCGCCGCGCTGTAGCCGCCGAGGGCGTATGCGCGGGCCGCGTCGAGAAAGGCGTCGTCATCGAGATCCGCGTGCCCGGCCTTGCCGTGGAAGCGCGCGGTCGCCGCGTAGCTCGGCAGGAGGTTGACGTAGAAGTGGTCGCCGGCGTCGAAGGCCGTGCTGCGGTTGAGCACGGTGGAGAGCAGCACGACGCCGTTGAAGTCCACGCCCTGATTCTGCAGGCGATGCACGAGCCCCGCGGCGCGTGTGGTGCCGTAGGACTCGCCGAAGAGGAACCGCGGCCGATTCCAGGCCCCCGTCTTCGTGAGGTACCGGACCACCGCCCGGGCGAAGAGATCGACATCGGCGTCGACGCCCCAGCCGCGGGAGGGATCGACCCCCGGCGCGAACCGGGAGTACCCGGTGCCGACCGCATCGATGAACACGAGGTCGGACTCGGGCAGCAGCGTGTGGGGGTTGTCACCCCATTCGTAGGGCGCCGGCGGAGTGGCGCGGGGGGTGCGGGTCGGCGCACGACGGGGGCCGAAGCCGCCGATGTTCAGCCACAGGCTCGCGGAGCCCGGGCCGCCGTTGAAGAGGAAGGTGATGGGTCGCCGCGGATCGCGCGGCGACGACTCGTACGCGGTGTAGAAGATGCTCGCGATGGGCTCCCCGTCGTTCTCCCGCACCACGAGGGTTCCGGCGGTCGCCTCGTACTCGGAGGCCTCAGCACCGTGCGTGAGGCGAGCGCGGGCCTCGGTCTCGACGACCGGCTCTCCGACTCCGCCCGCGCCCTGCTCCGTGCGGTGTTCCATGTCCACTCCCGATCCGCGCTCGGCTCGCACTCCACGGCTCGGGGTGAGCCGCCTCGCTGCCACGCAACAATAATAACTATATTCAATTGGATAATTTTCGCACAAACCCTGGCGCGCGCTCATCCGGCTGCCTATACTGCGAATAATTAAAGTTCTTATTAAGAGAATTTCGTATCATATTGAGACTGATTGGATTCCCGTGACCGTCACCGACACCGTTACCGACCGACTGCGCCTCGTCGACGCCGTCAAACCGTACGAGCAGCTGATCCTCGACGCCGAGCAGATCATCGAGGACGAGCGCCGCATCCCCGACGAGATCACCGACGCCCTCTACGACTGCGGCATGTACCGCGCCTTCCTCCCCCGCGAGCTCGGCGGACTCGAGGCCCACCCGAACGAGTGGCTCGAAGCCGTCGAGGAGGTATCGCGCGTCAACGGCTCCGTCGGCTGGCTCTGCATGCTGCACACCGGCGCGACCTGGGCGGAGCCCGCGGCGATGCGCGAGATCCTCAAGACGGAGCGCTGGATCACCGCGGGAAACGTGGGCCGCGCGAGCGGCATCGCCCGCAAGGTCGAGGGCGGCTACATGATCCAGGGCAAGTGGCCGTTCTGCTCGGGCTCCCCTGAGGCCACCTTCCTCTACGGGCGCGCGGTGCTGCACGATGAGAACGGGGAACCCCGCACCAGCCCCCGGGACGGCCTCCCGTACTACATCTCGGGTTATGTGCCCGCGAAGAGCGTGCAGGTGCACAACAACTGGAACGGGCTCGGCCTGCGCGGTACCGGCAGCGGCGACATCACGGTCGAGGAGGTCTTCGTGCCCAGCTCGATGGTCAACGAGACCGGCATCTGGACCCACCACTACGACTCGCCGCTGATGCGCGCCAACTTCAACCTGGCCGCCCATGCGGCCCACGCGCTCGGCCTCGCCGTGGCCGCCGTCGAGGAGTTCAAGAAGACCACGCAGCTGCGCGCCCGCCGGGGCTCGTTCCGCCAGTCGAGACTGGGCAAGGAGCAGAGCAACTACATCGCCGTGGGCAAGGCCGACGCGAAGATCCGCTCCGCGCGCCTGTTCATGCGCGACGTCATCGGGCGGGCCTACGAGGACGCGAAGCGCAGCACCCACATCGACTACGAGCTGCGCGTGCTCATGCACGAGGTCAACGTGCACGTGGTGTCCGAGGCGCGCCAGGTGGTCGAGCTGATCTTCAAGGAGATCGGTGCGGTCGGCACGGTCAAGGGCCTGCGCATGGAACGCATCTTCCGCGACATGATGACCGCCTCCCAGCACGCCATCGTCGTCGAGGCCTCATACGACCGTGCCGGTCAGTACTGGCTCACGAAGGATCTCGACGACGGTCCTCAGCTCGATGTCGAGTTCGGATACGTGCGCCCCCCGCATCCGCAGAATCGCCATCGCTACGCGAAGACCGCTCCGTGACTCGGCCGGCGGTACTCCTCGCGGGCGGCTCGAGCCGTGCGGGCGAGGCCGTGGCCGAGGAGCTCCTCGGCCACGGTCTCGCCGTCGTCACCGCCAGCCGCAGCACTCTCGAGACGTCGCCTCCCGGCGACGGCGGCGCGCAGTGGCGCCGGGCAGCGGACCTCACGGACCCCGAACAGGTCGCGCGGCTCCGACGAGAACTCGCCGAGACAGGTGTGCGCATCGGAGGGATCGTGCACCTCGTCGGCGGCTGGGCCGGAGGGCGGGGCATCGCGGGGCAGAGCGACGATGCATACGAGATGCTCTCCGCTTCCTTCGACGCGCTGCGCATCGTGACGCGCGAG
>NZ_JAIVPF010000034.1:0-14632 GCF_053528595.1 Leucobacter sp.
ATGATGATGACCGATACGACGTAGTTGCGCGAGGCGAAGACCCGCAGGTCGAGCAGCGCGTCGTCCACCCGCTGCAGCACCAGCTGGCGCCACACGAACAGCCCGAGGAACACGACGCCGCCCGCGATCACGGCCCAGGGCGCCGCCCCGCCGCCCGCCGACCCGCCGTGGCCCCCGCCGAGCTGGCTGAGGCCGAAGACGATGCCGCCGAACGCGAAGGCCGACAGGATGATCGACAGCACGTCGATCGGGGCGCGGGTCGTCTCGCCCAGGTTCGTCATCCACTTCGCACCGAGCAGCAGGGCCACCACGGCGATCGGGAGGATGATCCCGAACAGCCAGCGCCAGCCGAGGGTGTCGAGCACCACGCCCGAGAGCGTCGGTCCGAGGGCGGGAGCGAGGCTCATCACGAGGCCCACCCGGCCCATCATGCGCCCTCGCGAGTGCGGGGGCACGACGTTCATCATCGTCGTCATGAGCAGCGGCATCATGACGCCGGTGCCCGCGGCCTGCACGATGCGGCCGAGCAGCAGCACCGGGAACCCGGGTGCGACGAGGCAGATCGCGGTGCCGAGCACGAAGGCGATCATCGCCGCCATGAAGACCTGCCTGGTCGTGAAGCGCTGCAGCAGGAATCCGGTGGTCGGGATCACGACCGCCATCGTGAGCATGAAGGCGCTCGTGAGCCACTGGCCGAGCTCCGGCGGGATCCCGAGCGTCTGGTTCAGCGAGGGGATGGCGATCGCCATCGTCGTCTCGTTGAGGATCGCGACGAAGGCGGCTGCGAGCAGCAGCCAGATGACCCGCATGCCCGCGGGGTCGATGGTTCCGGCGGGCTGCGAGGATACGGTGGTGGGCGACGTGGTGGTTTCCCCGGCAGATTGAGACATAAGAGATCTACTCTATCGGAAATCCCGACGGCCTGCTGCCCGGTGCGCAACCCCCGGGCCGGCGTTCCGACTCGCCCCGCTCGCGGGGCCGTCGGGCGGGCCGGAGGCTACGCGAACGGATCGCGCAGGCGGCGCAGGAACTCCCGCGTCTCCTCCCGCTCGGGAGCCTCGAAGATCTGCCGCGGCGGTCCCGACTCGACGATCACCCCGTCCTTGAGGTACACGACCCGGTCGGCCACCCGGCGCGCGAACGACATCTCGTGCGTGGCCATGACGATCGTGGACCCCGCCGCCTTCAACTCGCGCACGAGGTCGAGCACCTCGCCCACGAGCTGGGGATCGAGCGCGCTCGTGATCTCGTCGAGCAGCAGCAGTTCGGGATCGGTCGCGATGGCGCGGGCGATCGCGACGCGCTGCTGCTGACCACCCGAGAGCCGGTCCGGGTACTCCTCGGCCTTGTCGTCGAGGCCGATGCGCTCCAGCAGCGCGAGACCGGTGCGCTCGGCCTCGGCGCGCGAGGTGCGGAACACCTTGCGCGCCGCGAGGGTGACGTTGTCGAGCACGTTCATGTGGGGGAAGAGGTTGTAGTGCTGGAAGACCACACCGATCCGCGCCCGCACCCGGTCGGCGTCGGCGCGGGGGTCGGTGATGTCCTCGGCGGCGCCGTCGGCGCCGTGCAGCAGGATCCGTCCGTCGTCGACCTGCTCGAGCAGGTTGATGGTCTTGAGCAGCGTCGACTTGCCCGAGCCGGAGGCGCCGATCAGCACCACGACCTCGTGCCGGCCGACCGTCAAGTCGATTCCCCGCAGCACCGGGTGCTCGCCGAAGCGCTTGTGCACCCCCTGCACCTCGAGCACGGGTGCGGGATCCCGCTCCTGCGCCTGCCGCGTCGTTCCGGTCATACCGTGCCTCCCACCTGCTCGCGCCGCTGCGCCCGCGCCGTCATCCAGTCGGTGAGGCGGATGAACGGCCACGACAGCAGCACGAAGAGCACTCCCGCCAGCACGTAGGGCGTGAAGTTGTAGCTCGACGCCACCTCGATCTGCGCCGCACGCACCGCGTCGACCGCGCCGAGCACCGAGATCAGGCCCACGTCCTTCTGCATCGACACGAAGTCGTTCATGAGCGCCGGGGTCACCTTGCGCACGGCCTGGGGCATCACGACCAGGCGCAGCGTCCTGCCGTGGCTGAGCCCCAGCGAGCGGGCGGCGAGCCGCTGCGACGGATGCACCGCGTCGATGCCGGCCCGCAGCACCTCGGCGACGTAGGCCGAATAGCAGAGGATCAGCGCGATCGTGCCCCAGAACTGCGCCGGCATGCGGCCGGTGAGCTCCAGGCCGGGAATGCCGAAGCCCACGAGGTACAGCACCAGTAGCACCGGGATGCCGCGGAAGATGTCCGTGTAGCCCGCCGCGAGCAGCCGGATCGGGGTGAACACCGCTCCCTTGAGCGTGCGCGCGATCGCGAGCAGGGTGCCGAGGATCGCGACGCCGAGCGCCGCGACGGCGAGCACCTGGATGTTCAGCCACAGGCCCTTGATGACGCGCGGGAACGACTCGACCGCCACCTGCGGGTCGAAGAAGGTCTCGCGCACGCGATCCCATCCGGGGCTGTTCACCAGCACGACGGCGATCGCGGCCGCGAACACGAGCGTGCTGACGACGCTGACGAGGATCGAGCGCTGCTTGCGGGCGCGGCGGTAGGCGCGCCGCTCGAGCTCGATGGAGCTGACTGGTTCTGCCGTCACGGGGTTCCCATCCGTCATCCCGTGCGGCCGGGGCCGGTCGCGGGATCCATGCGAGGCGGACCGACCTGCGATGCGCCTCGCGCGCGCAGGACGGTCCTTCGGGTCACTGGAGGACCGGGGCGCCCTGGTCGGCGAGCCACTCGGTCTCGAGCTCGGCCAGGGTGCCGTTCTCGCGGAGGGCGTCGACCGCCTTCGTCGTGTCGGCGGTGAGCGCCGAGCCCTTCGGCAGCACGAAGGCGAACTCGTCGCCGCCCTCGGCCGACTCGAGCTGCCCCACGATCACGCCGTCGTCCAGCTGCGCGTCGCGCACGTAGAAGGCGCCGGGCAGGTCGGTGACGAGGGCGTCGATGGTGCCGTTCTGCAGCGCGGCCACGGCGTCGTCGACGCTGTTGAAGACCTGCAGGTCCTGATCGGGTGCGATGACCTCCTCGACCACCGTGAGCGAGGTGGTGCCCGAGGCGACCCCGAGCACGACGTCCTTGAGGTCGGCGATGCTCTTCGCCTCCGCGGCGGGGGTGCCGCCCGCCGCGACGACGGCCTGGCTGGTCACGTAGTACGGCGACGAGAAGTCGACGGCCTTGGCACGGTCCTCGGTCGCCGAGAACTGCTGGATGTTCAGGTCGAAGTCCTTCGGGCCCGGGGCGATGGCCGAGTCGAAGCTCGTGCGCACCCACACGACGTCCTCGGCGGCGTAGCCCATCTCCTCGGCGACGGCGTAGGCGACGGCGGCCTCGAAGCCCTCGCCGCTCTCGGGGTCGTCGTTCAGCACCCAGGGGGCGTAGGCCGGCTCGCCGGTCGCGATCGTGAGCTTGCCCTCGGTGACGGGGCCGACGGCCGCGGTGTCGTCCGCGGCGTCGGAGGAACCGCCGCCCGCGCAGGCGGTGAGGACGAGCAGCGCTGCGGCGCCAACGGCGACGGCCGAGGCGAGGCGGGAAGAGCGGGGCATGGGGGTTCTCCTTCTCCGTGGACGACGGAATCCGAGCGCGCGGAGGGTTCCGCGCAGACCGGTGTTCATTCTACGAGACGCCGGACGGCGTCCGGCGCGGGGGCGCGTCACCCGGGGTCACACGAGGCGGTGCCGCTCCGCACCGGCGACGATCGTGCGTCGCGCGCGACCGGCCCCGTCCTCGACGAGTTCGGCGAGCGCCACGTCGGGATCCCGCGCCTGCACGTCGAAGAAGGCGAGGTCGGCGACCGCGCCCACACCCAGCTGCCCGATGCGCTCCCGGCCCACGTGCAGCCCGAGCGCCGCCGCCCCGCCGAGCGTCGCGGCCGTGAAGAGCCGCTGGTGCAGGTCGTCGCCGCGGTACCCCTGCTTGCGGGCCACCCGGTGGAGCACCGCGACATCGGCGAGCAGGTCGAGCGAGGGCGAGGACGAGAGCGAGTCGGTGCCGACGGCGATGAGGTTGCCCTCGCGCAGATAGGCCGCGACGGGCGGCATGTCGAGGCCGATCACCTCGTTCGAACGCGGGCACAGCGCCACGCTCGTGCCGCGGGCGCGCAGCAGCGCGCGGTCCTCGGCGCTCACGTACACGCCGTGCGCGATGTGGCAGTCGGGGCCCAGCACGCCGAGGTGATCGACGAACTGCGTGGAGGAGACGCCGATGCCGTGCGAGCGCAGCGCGCGGAAGCTGTCCGCGCCGAGCTCGGGCCACTCGCCGTGGCCGCCCGGGCCGGCCCCCACGTAACCGTCGATGCCGTCGAACTCCCGCTCCATGTGGGCCTCGGCGAGGTGGATGTGCAGGCGCAGCCCCTCCTCGCGCACGATGTCGGGCAGTTCGAGCAGCGGCTGCACCTCCAGCGAGTAGGGGGCGTGCGGCGACACCCCCGCGCCCGGCGGGGTCGGGATGCTCCGGATCTGGTCCCGCACCTCCTCGCGGGCCGCGGCGTCCCAGTCGGCGTTGCTCTTGCCGTAGACCTCCCAGTAGGCGATGCCATGCATGCCGGCGTCGTGCAGCGCGCCGAGCGCCTCCCGGTCGGTGACCACGTCGGCGGCGGCCGTGACCCCCGCCGCGAGGCACTGCGCGGCGCCGTCCGCCGCCGCCGCCGCCCAGTCGTGCTCGCCCCGCGCGTAGACCGCGTCGAAGGCGTCGCCCCAGTGATCGAAGCCGGTGTAGTTGCGGCTCGCCACCTCGGCCATGCGGGTGTACTGCAGGTGTGTGTGGGCGTTGACCAGGCCGGGGGCCAGCACGCCCTCCCAGTGCTCCTCGCGATAGCCCGCTCCCCGGCCCTCGAGCGCGTCGAGCACCCAACGCCGGTCGCCGACGTGCAGGATCCGCCCGCCGCGCACGGCCACGGCCCCGTCCGGGATGCGGGGGCTCGTCACGGGGAACACGAGCGATGCGCTGTAGACGACGGTCTGCGGTTCGGTGCTCACCCGTAGATTCTAGAGGCTCACGGGTCGCCCGCCGTGATCGTCGCCCGGACCGGGATCGCGGCTCCCGCCCGAGCGGCGATCACCGTCCGGGCTGTGCGCCCCGTCCGATGGAGCGGAGGCGCGGTAGCGGTGCACGGTCCAGGGCTGCGCGGCGCCGCCCGGCCGCGCGTCGGAGGGCGCGGGATCCGCGTCGGCGCCGCGGGTCGCGAGCGCGGCCCGCGCCACGAGGTGCTCCTCCGCCGTGGAGAGCGCGTGCACGCCTGCCGGCAGCTCGTCGCGCATGAGCCGCATCAGGGCCGCGATCTGCGTCGCGAACGAGAGGTCCATGACCTCGATCGGATTGCCCTCCGAAGCGGTGTAGTTGACGCCCCCGCCGCCCGCGAGCACGAGCACCCCGCGGTCGGCGCCCGGCGGCGTCCACTCGTCCACGCCCGGGACGACCGCCGCGCTCCCCCACCCCTCGGCCCGGAGTTCGTCGAGGGCCAGCTCGTCGTCGATGCCGCCGGCCACGGCGACCGCCGTACCGGGCCGCAGCCGCGCGAAGCCCGCGGCGTCGAGCGTGTGCCACACCCCCGTCGCGCTCACCACGACGTCGGCCCCGGGCAGCGCCTCGGCGGCGCTCCGGGCCTCGAAGCCGTCGTGCAGCGCCGCGAGGGCGCGCACCGGGTCGCGCTCCACCACCGTGACGCGCGCGCCGAGCGCCGCCGCGAATCGCGCCGTGCCCACGCCCACGGGGCCGTAGCCGATCACCGCCCACCGGGTGCCGGCCGCGCCCCGATATCCGCCGCCGACGGCGCGCACCGCACCCGGCCCGCCCCATGCCGCCGCGTCGAGCAGGTCCGCCGCGGCGAAGACGCACGACTGCCCGGTGCCGACGAGATTGTCGAAGCCGGTCTTGGTGCGCGCGTCGTTGACCGCGATCACGGGGATGCGCAGCGCGCCCTCCGCGGCCATCTCGCGCAGCGGGCGCACGCCGCTCGTCGTCTCCTCCGCCGCACCCCGCAGGGTCGCGAGGGCCTCGGGGTGCTCGGTGTGGGCGAGGCGGATCAGGTGCGCGCCGTCGTCGACGAGATAGTCGGGCCGCCAATCGAGCACCCCTGCGGCGTGCGCGGCATCCGCACGGCGCGCCTCGTCGGGATCCTCGCAGTCGGCCGTGGGCGCGAAGACGGCGACGCGGCCGTCGGCGGCGAGCGCCGCCGCCACCTCCGGATCGGTCTCGGACACCGCGCTGAACAGCGCCACCTCGCAGCCTGCCTCGGCGAGGGCGAGCACGAGAGCCGCGGTCTTCGGCTCGAGCACCAGGCTCACCGCGATCCTCGGCGCGACGCCCTCGCCCTCTCGACCGGCGCGCAGCCGCGCGGCGAGCGCGGCGGTCGCCCGCATGCCCCGCGCGGCCCAGGCGATCCTCGACCCCGCGCCGTCGTCCCGGGCCGACGCCACTCCGCCGTCGAGCCCGACGACCACCGGCGGCAGTCCCCCGGCTCCGAGGGCGGCCCCGCCTCCGTCGTCCGTCCGGTCTCGGAACACGAACTCGGCGGGCGCCTCCGCCTCGCGCGGCCCGCGCACACCCATGCGCGCGAGGGCCACGAGCAGCAGTTCGCGCGTGCGCGGGTCCGACACCGCGACGTCGGCCACGCCGCCCGCGAGCAGGCGGTTGCCCGCCCGGGCGGCCGCCCGCACCGCGCGCTCCACCGCCAGCTCCGGGCCGGCCGACCGGTGATCCGTTCGCTCCATCAGCGAGACCGCTCCTCCCACTGCGCGCAGGCGGCCACCGGATCCTCCGGCAGCCCGAGCGCGGCCCGCGCCTCCGAGGCCGCCTGCGCGGACTCCGCGGCCCCCTGCCAGGCGTAGCCGACCGCCTCGCCGGCGTCGAGCTTCGCAACCCGCTTCGCCTGCTTCCGATCGGCCTCGAGGGTGTCGCGCACGGCCTCGACTGCCGCCTCCGTGCTCCTCGGCCACTCCTGCTGCTCGGTATCGAGTCCCTCCGCCGCGCGCCCGCTCGCCGCGGCGACCGCCTCCATCGCGTCCGCGAACAGACGCGTGTCGGCCTGCGCCGCCTCGCCGCGCCCCACCGCCACGCGCAGGCGGTCGAGCTCGACGTCCGCCGCATCCCAAGCCGCGTTCACCGGGCACACGGCGTCGAGGTACACCCCGCCCGCCCGGCTGGCCGACAGCACCTCGACCTCCGGCTCCGGCGGCGGTTCCGGCTCGCCGCTGCACCCGGTCAGGGCGCAGCAGAGCGCCCCGATCGCGGCGGCGGCTCGAAGCCGGGAAGTCTTTCGCACCATATGAGGATAACGGCCCGTTCCGCGGGTCCGGCTTCTCGCCTAGGCTGGCGGTATGTCGAGATATCTGGATGAGGACCAGGCGGCCGCCGACGGTTTCACCATCGTCCACGAGCCCGAACGGCACCGCTACGCGATCTATCAGCGGGGCGCCGGCGAGGAGCGCCTGATCGGCGAGGCGCACTACTCGCTGTTCGGAGACGACGTCATCGACTTCGACCACACGGTCGTGGTGCCCGCCCTGCGCGGTACGGGCCTCTCGCGCCTGCTCGCGCACCGCGCGCTCACGGGCGACGCGGTCGGCGAGCGACGCGTGCGGGCCTCCTGCTGGTTCATCGACGGCTACATCGCGCGGCATCCGGAGGTGCTCGAGCGATAGCCGGGTCCGCGGCCGGACCGTCGACCCTCAGGCGCTCTCGCGGTCCTTGCGCCTCGTCCTGCGAGCCTTGGCCGAACCGGTCTGCTGCTGGATGAGCGCGGTCAGATCCTTCTCGATGAGCTGCTGGATGCGGCCCTCGCGCTCGCTGCGGTACTCGTCGCTGTCCCCACCGCTGTAGTAGGGGTGGGACGCCCGCTCCTTGAGCGAATCGCCGATCTCGTCCCAGGCCAGATTCCTCGCCCGCTCGGCGGTCTCGCCGAGGTAGGCCTCGTCGGCGGCGCGCGCGTGCAGCTCCTCCGCCACCCGCTCGTACACCTCCTGCCGATGCCGCAGCGTGCGGTTGTCGTCGTTGCCGTAGTCCGATTCGCTCCAGGAGCTCCGGCCGGTGTCGCGGATCTCGTTGCGCATGCGCGAGATGTGCTTGGCGTCCCGCTCCCGCTCGCGCGCCAGATCCTCGGTCGCCTCGCGCACCATGTCGATGATCTGCGACTCCTGGTAGTCGACGTGGCGCTTGAGCGCGTTCATGATGATGGCGTTCTTCACGGTCATGCGCACGGCCACGTCGGCGACGAGGAGGCCCTGCTCGACGATCTCCTCGACCGGCGCCAGGACGCGCCGGGGCAGCCGGCGTTGCGGACGGCTGCTGCCGCGCTTGCGTTTCTTCGACCAGCCGAACACCGCTCTCCTCTCAGACCCTCACACCATCCCCACCATTATCGCCTATCGCGGGCCGGATCGGAGTGCCCGGGAGAAGTGTGCGAGACTGGAGGTCGGCCCCGTATTCCGGGGCGCGGACGAGGGAGCTGTACCCGCACACTGACGACGGCCAGAGAGATGATGTCATGTCACTCGCGTGGATCGCGTTGCTGCTGAGCGGGATGCTGGAGGCCGTGTGGGCCACCGCGCTCGATGCCTCACGGGGATTCCGGAGATTCTGGCCGAGCACCGTGTTCGCGGTCTCCTTCATCGCGAGCATGGCGGGGCTCGCCTTCGCCATGACCGGGATCCCCGTGGGCACCGCCTACGCGGTGTGGGTGGGGATCGGAGCGGTCCTCACCGCGGCCTGGGCGATGATCACGCGCCGGGATCGCGCCACCGTGCTGCGCGTCGTGCTGCTGATCGGGCTGGTCGGCTGCGTCGTCGGCCTCAAGGCGGTGAGCTGACGTGGCCGCGGAGAGCCGTCCGAAGGTCGCGACGCCCGTGCACTGGGTCGTCCTGTTCGCGAGCGCCGGCCTCGAGGCCGTGTGGGCGATCGCGCTCGACCAGTCGCGCGGCTTCACCGCGCTGCTGCCCGCGGTCGTGTTCTGCGTCGCCTGCGTGCTGAGCCTGGCGGGCCTCGGCTACGCGATGATCGGCATTCCCGTGAGCATCGCCTACGCGATCTGGACGGGGCTCGGAGCCGCGCTGACGGTCGGCGCCTCGATCCTCATCGGCAGCGAGGACCCCTCGCCGCTGAAGCTGCTGTTCCTCGCGGGGATCGTGGGCTGCGTGATCGGGCTCAAGTTCGCGAAGAGCCCGGCTCCAGCGACACCCACACCGACGCCGTAGCTGCGGGCCCGAGGCTGACGGGAGCCGCGGTCTCGCCCACCCGCACGGTCACCGTCTCGGAGTAGGGCTCGCCCGGCAGCACCTCGAGCTGGGCGTCGACCACCAGCCCGCGGCTCGCGAAGTACTGCAGCATCTCGTTGTCGGCGTCGGAGATGCGCTCGACGCGCACCCGGCAGGGCGCCGGGGCTTCGGCGAGGATCACGGCGTCGGGCCGGTGCACGCGGCCGTCGGCGCTCGGGATCGGATCGCCGTGCGGATCCCGGCTGGGGAACCCGAGCACCCGGTCGACGCGGTTGATGAGTTCGTCGGAGACGGCGTGCTCGAGGCGGTCGGCCTCCTCGTGCACCTCGTCCCACTCGTAGTCGAGCATCTGCACGAGGAAGGTCTCGAGCAGCCGATGGCGGCGGATCATGGAGACGGCGTGCTCGCGTCCCAGTTCGGTGAGGGTGACGTTGCCGTATCGGGCGTGCCCGATGAACTCGAGGTCGGAGAGCTTGCGCAGCGCATCGGAGACGGTGGAGAGGCGCACGCCGGCGGCCTCCGCGATGGCCGAGTTCGAGACGGGTGCGTCGGACCACTCCTGCAGCCCCCAGATCACCTTGAGGTAGTTCTGCATGCTCGGCGAGATATCGTCAACACTCACGCTCTCCAGGATAGCCGCCGCACCCTCCGGAGGCCCGGGTCGCCGGGAGACGGGGCGCGTCGCGGGCGGACGGCGACTGCTGAATCGATTTGGCACCGAGGACCCCACGACAATATCCTGAATACCGTCCTCGAGATCGAACCGGAGAAGGGAGCCGAGCATGCCGAGCCCATGCCCCACCTCCGAACCGGGGTCGGCTCGACCCCATCGATTCGATCCCGGGGTCGACCCCGGGATCGACCGGGCCGTCGGGCTCCTGCGGTCGCATGCGCTCGCCCGGCTGGCACCGCTCCCGCTCGGCGTCGACCCCGGCGAACTGGTCGACGCGCTCACCGGCGGCAAGCTGCTCCGCGCGCGGACCGTGCTGCTCGTCGCGCACGCATACGGCACTCCGGATCTCGAGTTCGCCACCCGGGCGGCCGCCGCGATCGAGCTCCTGCACGCGGCGTCGCTCGTGCACGACGACATCATCGACGGCTCGCAGATGCGACGCGGCCGCCCCGCACTGCACGTGCCGGCCGGAACGCCGACCGCGATCCTGGTGGGCGACCTGCTCGTCGCGCTCGCGTTCGAGATCGCCGCCCCGCTCGGCGAGCGCGCCTCCGGACCGCTCGCGATCGCGTTCGGCCACCTCTGCGAAGGTCAGCTCATCGAGTCGACGCTCGGCTGGGACGCCGACGCGCTCCCCGGCATCGAGCGCTACGCCGCCCTCAAGACCGGAGCCCTGTTCGCGGCGGCGTTCCAGCTCGGAGCAGCCGCCGCGCATCGGGACACGCAGCGGGATGCGCAGCACTCGACGGGCTTGCGCGCGGCGGGCGAACGGCTCGGACTCGCCTTCCAGCTGCTCGACGATCTGCGCGACGTGCGCGAGGACGCGGCCGACCTCGGCAAGGACCGGGGCGCCGATCTCCGCAACGGGATCCCGACGCTCCCGCTCTGGAGCGCCTATCGCCGCCTCGCCGGAGACGAGGGGGACGACGGCACGGCGACTCCCGCGCGCCTCGCCGAGGCGGCGGGCGCACCGGAGGTGGCGCGCTTGACGACGGCGAGGATCTCTGCTCTGGTTGAGGAATCGCATGCGCTGCTCCCACCGGCGGATCGACCCGAGGCGCTCGACCGGATCTTCAGCACGGTCCTCGCCGGCCTCGGGCAGTTCACCATCGACCAGGGGATCGAGGCTCCATGAAACAGCGACGCACGACCATCAAGGACGTCGCGCGGGAAGCGGGCGTGTCGGTCGCGACCGCGTCGGAAGCGCTCAACGGCAAGGGCCGAGTGGCGCCGGCCACCCGCCAGAACGTCATCGATATCGCCTCGCGCCTCGGCTACACCGCGAACCGGCTCGCCAAGAACCTCAATGCCGGCCGCACCGGCTCGCTGGTGCTCGCGGTCTCCCCCAGGCCGGTCGGCTCCGGGGACCCCGTGCAGCAGGCCGAGTGGGACGTCGAGTACTACTTCCGCGTGCTCAACGGCGCGAGCGTGCAGGCCTTCCAACGGGGCTTCCTGCTCTCGATGCTCCCGTCGCACACCTCGTCGCGCGACTTCTTCTCGGCGGCCGACGGGCTGATCGTCGTCGATCCCTGCGACGACGACCCCCTGATCGAGGAGGCCGTCCGCGCCGGTCTTCCCTGCGTCACGATCGGGCGCAACTCGGCCGATCTGAGCTGGGTCGACAACGATTTCTTCACCGGTACCACGGCCGCCCTCGCCCACCTCGACGCCGACCGGCCGTCGCGCACGGCGCTCTTCCTCAGCGAGACGAGCTCCTCCTACGTGCGGGACGAGCTCTCGTCCTACCTCGAATGGTGCGGGAAGACGGGTTTCGAACCGGTCATCATCCGCTCCCCGGGTCCGCGCGTCGACGAGGCCGAACCGGTGATCCAGGCGGCGCTCGCCGCGCCCGACCGCCGCTTCGACGCCGTGCTCACCACACTCGACACCCTGGCCCACGCGACCGAGCGCAGCGCACTCGCACTCGGGCTCGACATCCCGAACGACCTGCAGGTGCTGAGCCTGTCGGACAGCCGCTACCTCGACTACGGCCTGCAGAAGCCGATCACCGCCCTCGACCTGCATCCGGTGCAGCTCGGCGAGGTCGCCGTGGGGCTGCTCGTCGACGCCCTCGACGGTCGCACCGACCGACGCCGCGAACTCGTGTCGATCTCGCTCAACGTGCGGGACTCGACGCTCTCCGACTGAGCACGGGCCGCGCCAGAGCACGACCCATGCGGCGGTCACGCCCCGCGGCTCTCCGCCGTTTCGAGCTCGTCGGCGTCGTCCTCCGACTCGTCCCGCTCGAACACCACGATCGTCGTTCCCGTACGAGCCGCATGCAGGCGCCGCCGATGCACCCACGCCTCGACCACGACCCCGAGCGCGCCGACCACCGCGACGCCGATCACGGTGGACCAGTCGGCCGCCCATCCGCCGCCGGTCTCCCGCGGCCACGCCACGTTCACGATCTGGAACAGCAGCCAGACCAGCGCCAGCCAGCCGACGCTCCGGCCCGCTCGCCCGAGGAACAGGCCGGGATCGTCGCGCCAGGTGCCGCGCAACCGCGCGATCGCGAGTCCGAGGATCGGGAACAGGAACGAGATGAAGAACCCGACCGACGAGAACGAGATCAGCGCCATCTGGATGCCCTCGCTCTGGAACGGCAGGAAGAGCAGCGCTGCGATCAGCGCGGTCACGAGCACGGCGGTTCGCGGCAGGCCGGTCTCGCCGGAGAGCCGCGTGAGCGTGCGCGCGAACGGCAGCTCGCCGTTGCGCGCGGTCGCCCAGACGATGCGCGACACGGTGATCTGGATCGTCATGAGGCTCGCGGCGAAGGCGATCACGAACAGGGCGAGGATGCCCCGGAAGACGGGGGCCGGGAACGCGGACGCCATGATCGCGACGGCGGGGTCCGCCGCATTGTCGGGATCCTGCAGGAACGTGTCTCCCGGCACGGCGAGCGTGAAGGCGAGGGTGCTGAGGAGCACGATGCTCATGATCGCGAAGAAGGAGACGACCATCGCCTTCGGCACCGCGCGCTTGGGACGCCGCACCTCCTCGGCGATCGAGCTCGCGCTCTCGAAGCCGATGGCGAAGTAGCTGGAGAACGCTATGGCCATGACGAGCGGGGCGGAGAAGAACGCGCCGCTGTAGTCTCCGAGCGTCGCGGGCGAGAGGTAGTCCAGGCCCTGGTGGCGGTCGAAGCACAGCAGCCAGATCGCGACCCCCACCGATCCGACGGCTTCCGCCACGATGACCCCCACCATGAGGATCTTGATGAACACGCGACCCGCGAGGTTGACGATCGTGGAGAACGCGAGCAGCCCGACCGCGAGCCAGGTCACGATCTCGTGGCCGGCCGCCGGAACGTCGAAGATCGGCGGGATCAGCACAGCCCCGGCATAGGCCACGGCCGGCAGGGTGATCAGGAGCGTGCAGATGTAGGTCCACGAGGCGAACCAGCCGTAGCGATGGCCGAGCAGACGGCGCGACCACTGGTAGATGCCGCCGGAGTCCGCCCACTTCGACGCCAGCACCCCCAGCGCCAGCACGACGATGAACTGCCCGATGTACAGGATCAGCCCGCCCCAGATGAATGCCGGCCCCGAAACGCTCAGGCCGACTCCGAGCACGCTGTACAGCGCGACGATCGGCGAGACGAACGCGAACGCGACTGACAGCGCGGAGAACGTGGTGAACTCTCTCTTCATCACCGTGGGCGCCGTGGTCATGGAAACTCCTTTGCTTCGAGAACGGAGACGGTGCGCGACGTCGTCGGCGTGCACCACCCGGATGCGATCGCTTCGCGGCAGGCTGCGACGCCTTGCGGTCCGATCGACGATCACGCTACACGAGCCGAAACGTTTTAACAAGCTTGATTCAAGTGATACTGTTGCTTGGGTGCGAATCATCAAAACGATTAGACATCTCGTTGGACTCGAGATCGTCTCGCGAACCCGCCCGCACCATGACGCATCGGAGCACGAATCATGATCACCTCGCAGCTGCGCCTGACCGTCGTCCAGGCGGCCCCGACTCCCCGCGACGTCGATCGCAACGTCGCCCGCGTGCGCGAAGCACTCGCGACGAGCGACACCGACCTCATCCTCTTCCCCGAACTGTTCCTCACCGGCTATCAGACCTCCGGCCTCGAGGAGGTGGCGATGACCCTCGACGATCCGCGGATCCGGTCGCTCGCGGAGCATTGCCGGGACGCCGGCACCGCGCTGCTCGTCGGATTCGTCGAACCGGCGCCCGCCGGCCACTTCGACTCCTATCTGGTGATCGATCGCGACGGGAGCATTCGCCGCCCGGTGCGCAAGACCCATCTCTTCGGCGCGGAGCGGGAGGTGTTCACCGCGGGCGCCGATCTCGAGCCGGTCGCGGTCTGCGGCACGCGCGTCGGTGTCATCAACTGCTTCGAACTGGAGTTCCCCGAGGTGGCCAGAACGCTCGCCCTGCGCGGCGCGCAGCTGTTCGCAGCGGGCTCCGCGAACATGCACCCCTACGAACTCGATCACCGCATCGCGGCCACCGCGCGGGCACTCGAGAACCGGCTCCCGCTGGCATACGCGAACCGCGTCGGATCCGAGTCCGGTCACCGCTTCTGCGGTTCGAGTCGCATCGTCGACGCCGATGGCGGAACGCTCGCGGCACTGGATCGCACCGAGACCGGCGCCGTCGACGCGACCGTGACCCTCGGCCCCAGGACCGGCGGGCCGACCGGAATGCTCGAGCAGCGCCGTCCCGAGCTCTACGACGCCTGATCC
>NZ_JAIVPF010000035.1:0-29902 GCF_053528595.1 Leucobacter sp.
CGGTTCGCGGGCCGGCAGGCGGCGCGACGAGCGAAGCGAGTGGAGCCGCCTGTCGGACTCGAACCGACCACCTGCGCTTTACAAGGGCGCTGCTCTACCAGATGAGCTAAGGCGGCGAGGGCGGCCCCGAGGGGCCGGCGCTCGGGCGACCCTCGAAAGGGCCGCCCGAGCAGTTTACTCCGAGTCCGAGGACTCGCCGGAACCGGACTCCTCGGAGTCGGCCTGGTCGGAGTCGGAGCCGTTGCCCTCGATCTCGCTCTTGACCTTCAGCAGGTAGGCCTCGAGATCGCCGTCGCGACCCGCCACCCACTGCTGGCCGTTCACGATGACGGTCGGGGTGCTGCGCAGGCGCTGCGGGCCGTCGGCGGACTGCAGCTCGCCGGTGTTCGGGTCGCCGACGAGCTGGGCGCCCTTGGCGAGCCCGAGGATCCCGTCCTCGCTGACCGTCTTGTAGTTGGAACTGATGAAGCTGCCGAAGCGCACGTCCTTGACGCACTGCCGGAGCTCCGTCGTCAGCTCGGCGCCAGCGGCCTCCGCCTGCTCCAGCAGCTGGTCATCGGTGAGGCCCGTGGTCCCCTCCGTCGGCTGCACCTCGGCGCTCAGCAGCGTGTTGTGCACGTTGAAGGCGACGTCGGGCTGCTCCTCGACCACGCAGCTGAACAGGTTGGCGGCTCGCGTCGAGTACTTGGTGCCGAGCGACTGCCCGTCGAGGAAGTTGATCGGGTAGACGCCCAACTCGATGTCTCCGCTGCCCACGTAGTTCTCGAGCATCGTGCCGTACTGCTGCTCGAAGTTGCCGCAGGCGGGGCACATGTAGTCGACGTAGATGGTGACGTCGAGCGGCAGCTGCTTGCGGTCGACCTCGGGCGCCTGCCGATCCTCGCCGGGCTGCAGCGCGGCGCTCTCGACCACCTTGAGGTCCTTCGTGAAGATCGCCGCTCCCGAAGCCATGTTCTGCGGCCCGGGGCCCGCCGGCTTCATAGTCTGGGTGAGGATGAGCGCGACGACGGCGAGGATCGCCAGCACGCCCAGCACGATCCCGCCCTGCAGGAACAGCCGATTGCGCTTCTCGCGCTTCTTCTCCTGCTCCCGGGCCAGACGGGCCTGTTCGCGCGCCTCCGCCCGGCGTTCGTTCTTCGAGGGACGCTTGTTCGTCTCATTTGCCATGGATGTCTCCCAGTCGCTCCGCCGATGCGGATCACGGTTCTGTACGGTGTGACTACTTCTTCTTGCTCGCGCGGCGCTCGGCGCGGTTGCCCGGGGCGGCGTCCTCCGACACCTGCTGCCCGAACGCTCCGCGCTTCTGCGGCGCCTGAGCGGCCTTCGCGGCTGCGGGATCCTGCGCCCCGCTCACCGCGGGCGCGCCGTCCTCATCGGGAGCGCTGTAGCTGAGCTTGGACTGATCCGGCACCTGCTGCTCCTCGAGCCCGCCGCCTTCGAGGTGCACGTGATCCTGCGGCCCCTCGGCCGGGCGCACCTTCACCTCGAGGTTGTAGAGCAGCCCCATGGACTCCTCCTTGATCTGCCCCATCATGCCCTCGAACATGGTGAAGCCCTCGCGCTGGTACTCGACGAGCGGATCGCGCTGGGCCATGGCGCGCAGGCCGATGCCCTCCTTGAGGTACTCCATCTCGTAGAGGTGGTCTCGCCAGCGGCGGTCGATCGTCGCGAGCACCACGCGGCGCTCGAGCTCGCGCATGGCCTCCTCGCCCAGGGTCTCCTCGCGGTTCTGGTAGGCGACCTCGGCGTCCGAGAGGATCTCGCGGCGCAGGAAGGTGCGATCGACGCGGGTTCCGCCGGCCTCGGCCAGCAGCTCGTCGACCGTGATGCCCACCGGGTACACCTGGCGCAGGTCGCTCCAGAGCGCATCGAAGTCCCACTCGCCGTCATGGCCGTGGGAGTCGAGGATCGCGTCGATCGTCTGCTCCCGGAAGGCGGAGATGCGCGGCTGGATCTCCTCGCCGTCGAGGATCTGCTGGCGGTCGCTGTAGATCGCCTTGCGCTGACGGTCGAGAACGTCATCGTACTTCAGCACGTTCTTGCGGATCTCGGCGTTGCGCTGCTCGACCTGGCTCTGCGCGCTCTGGATGGCGCGGGTGACCACCTTGGACTCGATGGCGAGGTCGTCGGGGAAGCCGTCGCGGTTCATGAGCGCGGCCGCGGCGCCCGAGTTGAACAGGCGCATGAGGTCGTCGGCGAGCGACAGGTAGAAGCGGCTCTCGCCCGGGTCGCCCTGACGGCCGGAGCGACCGCGCAGCTGGTTGTCGATGCGGCGCGACTCGTGCCGCTCGGTGCCGAGCACGTAGAGGCCACCGGCCGCCACGACCTTCTCGGCCTCCTCGGCCACCGTCGCCTTGACGGCTTCGAACACGTCGTCCCACGCGGCCTCGTAGGCCTCCGGGTCCTCGTCGGTCGACAGGCCGCGGGCGGCCATCTCCTGCACCGCGAGGAACTCGGCGTTGCCGCCGAGCATGATGTCGGTACCGCGGCCGGCCATGTTGGTGGCGACGGTGACCGCGCCCAGCCGACCGGCCTGCGCGATGATCGCGGCCTCTCGGGCGTGGTTCTTCGCGTTCAGCACCTCGTGGCGCACGCCCTTCTTGGCGAGCAGGCGAGAGAGGTACTCGCTCTTCTCCACGCTCGTGGTGCCCACGAGCACGGGCTGGCCCTTCTCGTGGCGGGCGGCGATGTCCTCGACCACCTGCGCGAACTTTGCCTCCTCGTTCTTGTAGACGAGGTCGGGCTGGTCCTTGCGCTGCATCGGCTTGTTGGTGGGGATCGGCACGACACCCAGCTTGTAGGTCGACATGAACTCGCCGGCCTCGGTCTCCGCGGTACCGGTCATGCCCGAGAGCTTCTCGTAGAGGCGGAAGTAGTTCTGCAGCGTCACGGTGGCGAGCATCTGGTTCTCGGCCTTGACCTGCACGCCCTCCTTGGCCTCGATCGCCTGGTGCATGCCCTCGTTGTAGCGGCGCCCCGCGAGGATGCGGCCGGTGTGCTCGTCGACGATGAGCACCTCGCCGTTCAGCACGACGTAGTCCTTGTCGCGCGTGAACAGGGCCTTCGCCTTGATCGAGTTGTTGAGGAATGAGATGAGGGGCGTGTTCACCGACTCGTAGAGGTTGGTGATGCCGAGGTGATCCTCGACCTTCTCGATGCCGGGCTCGAGCACGCCGATGGTGCGCTTCTTCTCGTCGACCTCGTAGTCGGCACCGGGCTCGAGCTTGCGCGCGATGCGCGCGAACTCGGAGAACCAGCGGTTGGCCTCGCCCGAGGAGGGACCGGAGATGATGAGCGGGGTGCGCGCCTCGTCGATGAGGATCGAGTCGACCTCGTCGATGATGGCGAAGAAGTGGCCGCGCTGCACGCGCTCCGCGGCGTCGGAGGCCATGTTGTCGCGCAGGTAGTCGAAGCCGAACTCGTTGTTGGTGCCGTAGGTGATGTCGGCGTTGTACTGCTCGCGCCGGGTGGCGGGATCCTGGCCTGCGACGATGCAGCCGGTGGTCATGCCGAGCGCGCGGAACACGCGACCCATGAGGTCGCTCTGGTAGCTGGCGAGGTAGTCGTTGACGGTGACGACGTGCACGCCCTTGCCCGCGAGGGCGTTGAGGTAGGCCGGCATGGTGGCGACGAGGGTCTTGCCCTCACCGGTCTTCATCTCGGAGATGTTGCCGAGGTGCAGGTTGGCACCGCCCATCACCTGCACGTCGAACGGGCGCAGGCCGATGGTGCGCTTGGCGGCCTCGCGCACCGCGGCGAAGGCCTCGGGCAGCAGGTCGTCGAGCGTTTCGCCCTTCTCGAGGCGTTCCCGGAACTCGTCGGTCTCGCCGCGCAGCTCCTCGTCGCTGAGCTCCGCGAAGGAGTCCTCGAGCTCGGCCACGAGCTTCGCCTGACGCTGGAGCTTCTTCAGTGTGCGGCCTTCGCCGACGCGAAGGAGCTTTTCGAGAACTGTCGCCACGTTGTCTCTCCTGTAGGGTTTGCACGGTGGGTCCACCCGCGTCAGACACGGGTCACCGCCGTTGCCAAATTGTGACAACTCCCCACCTTAGCAAGCTGCGGGCTCTCCTCGGCTGGGGAGATGCCAGGATCGCCAGGATCGAGGATCGTGATGCACGAGCGCCCCGCCGAGGTTCTCGTGATCCTGCCCACCTACAATGAGCGCGAAACACTGCCGGCCACCGTCGCGGGAGTGCGCGCGCACCTGCCCGACGCAGACCTCCTGGTGATCGACGACGGCAGCCCCGACGGCACGGGACGCGTCGCGGACGAACTCGCGATGAGCATCGACGGGCTGTTCGTGCACCACCGCACCGCGAAGCTCGGCCTCGGCACCGCCTACGTGCTGGGGTTCCGCCGGGCGCTCGAGGGCGGCTACCGGGTGGTCGTCGAGATGGACTCGGACGGCTCGCACCTGCCGGCCGACCTGCCGCGGCTCGTCGCGGCGGCGCGCGCGTGCGACGGAGTCGCGATCGGCGCGCGCTGGGTGCCCGGGGGGCGCATCGTGGGCTGGCCCTGGTACCGGCGGTGGGTGTCGCGCACGGGCACGCGGGTGGCGAGGATCGCGCTGCGCTCGCGGCTGCGCGACCTCACGAGCGGATTCCGCGCGATCGACGCGCGCTGCATCGAACGGCTCGACCTCGACGCCGTCGACTCGCAGGGCTACGCCTTCCAGGTGGAGACCGCGTGGACCTTCGAGCGGCTCGGCCTCCCCATCGTGGAGGTGCCGATCACCTTCATCGAGCGGGTGGACGGGCACTCCAAGATGAGTCTCGGGATCGTGCTCGAGGCGCTCGGCAACGTGCTGCGCTGGGGCTGGCGGCTGCGGCGCTCGGGATCCGGAGCCGCCGCCGGATCCGGCGCGGGGCCCCGGGGGTAGAGCTTCGGCGCTGAAATCGCCGGAGCGGCGGGGAAGCCCTCCCCTCGAGGGACCCTCGATCCCGCCCGGCGTTCACGAGCTCGCGGACTCGAGCACCTCCACGGCCGCAGCGAGGTCCCGCCCGATGGGGCGGTCCGAGGTGTCGTCGACGATCGCGGCCGACAGCTCGCGCACCATGTCCCGCAGCTCCGCCGTGAGTTCCTGCGGGGGTACCCGTCGCAGGATTCGCAGTGCCGCCAGCGCCTCGACCCCCACGATCCACCGCGCCTCCGCGACGAGGTCGCGGAATTGACGAGCGCCCTGGGTCGCGAAGCTCGCGTGGTTCTCGATCCCCAGCGAGATCGAGATGCTGTCGTGCGTTGTCGGAGAGGCGAGGGTGCGCAACGTCGCGAGGACGTCGCCGGCGACGTACTCCCCGATCATCAGACCGGAGCTCCCCGGCAGCCCGTCCGAGAGGAACCGCCGCTCCGCTGTGGAATCGGGATCGTTCATCACCGATATGCGCGCGGAGGAGAGCGCGAAGAAGGACACCAGCGTCGACCGCGCGTGGTCGAGGAGCCCCGAGACCTCCGCCAGGTGGAACATCCCGTGGTGCCTCACCCCGCTCTCCAGGACGAGCGGATTCTCGGAGGCGGAGGCGCACTCGAGTTCGACGGCCTCGCGCAGCCGGCCGAGCGAGCGCTCGGCCGCGCCGAGCACCACGGGGAGCACCCGCAGCGCGAAGGAGTCCTGCACGCGCCCCTCGGGCCGCGGGCGATCCGTCACGAGTCGGCGCAGCCTCTCCGCCGCCTCCCGCTGCCCCGGCTGGGGCCGGGACGCGTGGACCACCGGGTCCCAGGCGTCGACGTCGCCGCGGAGAGCCGTGAACGACATCGCCGCGACCGTCTCGGCTGCGCGCAGGAGGCGGGCGCAGTCGTGAACGGCCAGCGCCGCCTCGGCGAGCGTGAACGCGCTCGAACTCATGAACGGGAGGGCGTCCGACTCCGCGATGCCGCACGCCGGCGAGTCGCCCCGGGCCCATGGTCGTTCACCGGCGAGGGTGAGCGCCAGTTCGGCGAGCTGTGCGATGTCTGCCGTTCCGAGCGCTCCGAGGGAGTGGATCTCGGGAAGCGCCCGGCGAGAGATCGCCGACGAGAGCCCGCGCGCCAGCTTCTCGCCGACGCCGGAGCTTCCGGCCAGGATCTGGTTCAGTCGGATCACCATGGCCGCCCGCACGACGTCCTCCGCGAGGACCGATCCCGCTCCCGCGCAATGGCTGCGCAGCAGGCGCATGGAGAGGTCCCTCCGGTCGGCGCCTCGGACCTCGAACGACTTGTTCGCTCCCACACCGGTGCTGGCGCCGTAGACCCGTCCGCGCGTCGCGGCCGCCTGGAGCCGGTCGTGGCTGCGGGCGACGTCCTCCCACGACGACTCGGGGACGACGACGCGTCGCAGGGTCCGGGCCGCGGATGCGATGTCCTCCACCCCGAGCGCGCACCCGTCGAGCACCATCGCCTCCGCAGCTTCGCCCCCGGCGGCGCGAGACCCCGCGATCGGCGACATCCTCACGACCGCACCGTCTCCTGCTCGGGCGGCGCGTGCGCCGCGAGGATGTCGCCGATCACCGCGCTCACGTCGGCGGGACGATGCCGGAACAGCGAGCAGTGGCCGAGCCCGGGGATCTCGTGGAAGTCGGCGAGGGCGGAGGCCTCGGCCGAACGCCGCGAGAGCTCGGGCGGCGCGGAGACGTCCTGCTCGAAGGCCACGAAATGCACCGGGACCGCGAGTTCGGACATGCGATGGAGCACATCGAACTCGGCACACGCCCGCCACTGGCTCGCGACCGTGTTCTCGTTGTTCTCGTAGAAGGAGGGCGCCGACAGCTCGGCCTTCACGGTCTCCCACATCGCGGGATCGCCGAGCGCCTCCGCCGGGTACAGGAGAGGTGCGTAGTGCGCGACCGCGAAGTCGCGCGAGAGACGGACGCCGGAGTCGCGCAGCGCGATCTCCGCCCGCATGAAGTCGCCCGCCCAATGCCGCGAGGTGTCGGCGCCGCTCGCCATGCTGATGACGCAGGAGACCAGATCGGGGCGGTCGAGGGCGATCTGCAGGGCGATCGCGCCGCCCATCGAGTGGCCGACGACCGCAGCGGGCCCAGTCGCGGTGCGCTCGAGCAGTTCGGCCGCGTCCCGCGCCATGTCGGCGATCGACCACGGCAGCTCCTGACGGCACTCCGTGAGGTCGCTCCCTCGGTTGTCGAAGGTGATGCTGCGGTACCGGTGCGCGAAGTGCGGCACGAAGTGCTCGTGCCAGGACTCGCCGAGGTACCCGCCGCCCGCGATCCAGAGGAGGTCCGATCCGCTGCCGTGAACGCTGATCCGGGTGGTGAGATCGCTCAGCGAGATCTCGCGGAACTCCGGCCGGTGGCCGCTCGCGTTCGATGCGGTGGATCCGTGCACTGCGCCGGACATGGCGTCCCCCCTCAATGGTTCACCTTCTCGAGGCCGGCATCCGCGATCCGGATCGCCTCCCGCTCGCTCTCCAGGTCGATGCCCCTGGCGAAGATCCAGTAGGACAGGCCCGCGGCGAGGATGCCGACGTACGGTGCGAGATCCACTCCCCAGGCCTGCGCGACCGGGCCGGTCCACCAGACGGTGCTCGCGAAGGGGATCATGGCGGCGAGCGCGATCGCGTAGCTCGCGTAGCCGCGCCAGTTCCACGCGCCGTAGATACCGGCGGGATTGAAGATCTCGCGGATGGAGTACCGGCCCCGCCGCACGATGAAGAAGTCGACGAGGTTCGTCGCCGTCCACGGCGCGAGCAGGTAGAGGAGAACGGTGAGGAACATCCCGTAGTTGTCCAGCAGCCGGTCGGAGCCGACGGCCGCGATCACGAGGGCGATGAGGCCCAGCAACGCGGCGATGACCGCTCGCAGCACCGGCGTCGAGCGGGTCGGCTTGAAGCTGTCGAAGATCGTGAGCACCGCCAGAGAGCCTCCGTAGGAGTTCATCGCGACGAGATAGAGGGAGCCGATCATGCAGAGGATCAGCATGACGCTTCCGAATCCGGCGAACACGGCGTCCCCGCCCTGGATGAGAGCCCCGACGAGGTCGCTGCTCGGAAAGGCGGAGACGATCACGGCTGCGACCGACTCGATCCAGATCGCGGCCACCGTCATGCCGACGTAGGTGCTGAAGAAGGACGATCTGAGGCTCATATGCGGCAGGTACCGGGTGTAGTCGGAGACGTAGGGCGCCCAGGCGAGGTTCGCAGCGGCGCACGCGGCGGCCTGCACGAGGAAGATCGACAGGTCGAAACCGCCCGTGAGCTCGGGCTGCGGCAGCGACGAGGGGATGCTGAAGGTGATGATCAGGAAGCAGGCGAGGAATCCCCACGCGAACCAGCGGGCCATCTTGTGCACGATGTCGTATCCGATCACCGCCACGATGACGGCCAGCGCGCAGGAGATGATCATCCCGAGGACGGCGGGGATGCCCACCAGCACCTCGAGCGCCTGGCCGAGCAGGATGAGACCGAACACGCTGAACCCGATGTAGGTGAACACCGAGAGCAGGTAGATCAGCACCGCCCCGCGATAGCCGTACTGGGGTCGGGACTGGATCAGCTGCGGCATCCCCATCTGCGGACCCTGCGAGGCGTGGAATGCGGAGAAGACCGTTCCGAACGCCGAGCCGAGCACGATGGCGACGATCGACCAGGTCAGGCTGAGCCCGCTCAGCACGCCGATCGTGCCGATGCCGAGCGACGAGAGACCCGAGGTCGAGGTGAACCACACCGGGGTCACGTGCCACGGCTTGCCCCGGCGCTCGCTCAGCGGAATGTACTCGATCGTGCGCTGCTCGATGATCGTGCGGCCCGTCTCGCCGCTCTCGTGTGGTCCGCTCACGCCGACTCCTTCGTCTCAGGTCCGGAACCGGTCCGCGCCTCGCCGAGGTGGCGGGGCGTCGTGCACCGGGTCGATACGGGAAGGAGCCTATTGCGGGCCCGGGTGCGGAGCAGCCCTCGTAGCGGGAATCGAAATGCGCCGCATCGGAACGGCGGCGCGCCCCTCGGGCCGGGCGCCGCGCTGCGTGGCGCCCGGCCCGTGCCCGGCGCCGAGAGCCGCACCCGACTCGTATCGAAAAGCGCAACTGGAGGGATCGCGGGCCGGGCCCCCGCCATCGCACGCCCCGCAGAGCACCATGCGGCGGGAGCGCGGGTCATCTATCCTTGGCGCTTATGGGCAACGAAGCGGAGCTGCGGCAGCGGGTGCGGCAGCTCGTCGAACGCTCCCCCGGAACGCAGACCGATTTCGCCGCGGCGGTCGGCCTGGACAAGGTCAAGTTCTCGAAGTCGCTCAACGGGTCGCGTCAGTTCTCTCCGATCGAGGTCGTGCGAATCGCGGAGTACTGCGACGTCTCCGTGTCCTGGCTCCTGGGAGGGCACTCACCGGAGGACGAGCAGGAGTCCGCAGGCCCGCAGGCCCGGCAGCCGACGGCGACCGGCGTCCGTGAGCGCATCCTGGATGTCGCATGGCACCTGTTGATCCGGCGCGGATATCAGGAGGTGCATCTGGCAGACGTCGCGGCGCGCGCGGGGGTCACGCCCGAACTGTTGCACAAGCACTTCCTGACGCGGGACGAGCTCGTCAATCACGCGCTGCACCGGAAGTTCAGCACGACCTTCGCGGCCCAGCGGGAGCGGCTGACCCGACTGCCATCGGCGCAGGCGCAGCTGCTCGCGCTCATCGAGATGCAGCTCCCGGATCCGCAATCGGATTCGGACGACTGGGACGGCTGGGTGGAGCTGTGGAGCTGGGGAGACAGCCACCTCCGCTTCCGCCAGCTGCACTGCGACCTGATCCAGCGATGGAACACCTACATCGCCGAGATCATCGCACTGGGACAGCGCCAGGGGGTCTTCCGCGCGTGCGACGCGGCGGACGTCGCGACGCAGCTCACCGCGATGATCAACGGCATGGGACTCCAGGTGCGCCTCGGCGTACCGGGTGCCACGCCTGCGTCCATGCGACGGCAGTTGCGCCTGTTCCTGCGAACGGCGCTCGGCGGCGATTGAGCGAGGCGGGTCCCGACTCGTCGCCGCGCACCCGCTCGTCCGGCGGGACAGCCGCCGTCCGAGCTGATCGCGGAGTCGGCACCCCGGGCGCCGCCTGCACCCGGCTCAGGCGGTGAATCCGGCCAGCGCCTTCTTGCCGCGGCGCAGCACCGCGTAGCGGCCGTGCAGCAGATCGTCGCCCGAGATCACGCGATCCTCGTCGTCGACCGGCGCATTGTTCACGTAGACGCCGCCCTGCTTGATCGCGCGCCTCGCCTCGCCCCGGCTCGCCACGAGCCCGGACTCGGCCAGCAGCTCGGCCAGCGGAGCGCCCACCGCTCCCGCCGCCTGCGGCAGCTCCGAGATCGCGCCCCGCAGCGTCGCCTCGTCGAGCGCGGCGAGATCGCCACGGCCGAACAGCGCCTCGGAGGCGTCGATCGCGCCCTGCGCCGCGGCGGCCCCGTGCACGAGCGTGGTCACCTCGAGCGCGAGCCGCTTCTGCGCCGCTCGCTTGAAGGGCTCCTCGGCGACCTGGCGCTCGTAGTCCTCGATCTCGGCGCGCGACAGGAAGGTGAACACCTTGAGGCGGGCGATCACGTCGGCGTCGGCCTGGTTGAGCCAGAACTGGTAGAAGGTGTAGGGCGAGCACATCTCCGGGTCGAGCCAGATGGCGTTGCCCTCGCTCTTGCCGAACTTCGAACCGTCGGAGTTCGTGATGAGCGGCGTGCCGATGGCGTGCGCCGACCTGCCCTCCACCTTGCGGATGAGGTCGGTGCCGCTCGTCAGGTTGCCCCACTGATCGCTGCCGCCCGACTGCAGGAGGCAGTCGTACTGGCGGTAGAGCTCGAGGAAGTCGTAGCCCTGCAGGATCTGGTAGCTGAACTCGGTGTAGCTGATGCCCTCCTCCGAGTTGAGACGCGCGGCGACCGCGTCCTTCTTCAGCATGGTGCCCACTCGGAAGTGCTTGCCGATCTCGCGCAGGAAGTCGATGGCGCTCAGCGGAGCAGTCCAGTCGAGGTTGTTCACGAGGCGCACGGCGTTCCCGCCCTCGCTCGAGAGGAACCGCGTGACCTGGCCCTGCAGGCGCGTCACCCACTCGGCCACGGTGTCGCGGCTGTTGAGCGTGCGCTCCGCGGTGGGGCGCGGGTCGCCGATGAGGCCGGTGGATCCGCCGACGAGGCCGAGGGGCTTGTGGCCCTTGAGCTGGAGCCGTCGCAGCAGCAGCAGCTGCACGAGGTTGCCGAGGTGCAGGCTCGGTGCGGTCGGATCGAAGCCGCAGTAATAGGTGAACGGCTCGCCCTCGAGCAGCTCCGACAGCGCTCCGGAGTCGGTGGACACGTGGATCAGCCCGCGCCACTCCAGCTCATCCCACAGGGTCTCGAAGCTGTCGTCGTTGCGCTGGGCCGCCAGGATCTCGGATCGTTCATCTACTACAGACACGCCTGCCATCGTACCCGGCCAGCTGCTGAAGCGACGCATCGCGTCGTGCAGCGGCACCGCCGATCGCGCCTCGCGCCCGGCGGACATGCGACGCACGGAGGAACTCGCGCGAACACCTCTACGCGCGTCAGTAGTCGCTGCCATTCCTCCGGTTTGGTGACATCTACTGACGCGCGACGAGGGCGACCAGCCCGGACGAGCGGTCAGACGAACGGTCGGAACAACCAGCCGAGACGAGCGGTCGGACGGCCCGGATACGGATGGTCGGGGGCCCGGCGCAGGGCCGGCAGAAGATCTCCGCCCTACGCCCGGAACTCCGCGATGCGCTCCGCCAGGCGGGCCAGCTGCTCGTCCACGCGCACGCGCGCCGTGCCGCCGGCGCCGATCCGCGAGTTCACCGATCCCTCGATCGTCAGCACCTCGCGCACCGCCGGGGTCAGATGCTCCGACACCGACGCCAGCTCCTCGTCCGAGGGCTCGTGCAGCTCGATCCCGCGCTCCTCGCAGTAGCGCACCAGCTCGCCGGAGATCTCGTGCGCGTCGCGGAAGATCACGCCCTGCTTCACGAGCCACTCGGCCACGTCGGTGGCCAGCGAGAAGCCCTGCGGCGCGAGCTGGGCCATGCGATCCGTGTCGAAGCTCATCGTGGCGACCATGCCGGTGAAGGCCGGCAGCAGCACCTCGAGCTGCTGCACCGAGTCGAAGACGGGTTCCTTGTCCTCCTGCAGATCTCGGTTGTACGCGAGCGGCAGCCCCTTGAGCGTGGCGAGCAGACCCGTCAGATTGCCGATGAGGCGGCCCGACTTGCCGCGAGCGAGCTCCGCGATGTCGGGGTTCTTCTTCTGCGGCATGATGCTCGAGCCGGTCGAGTAGCCGTCGTGCAGCCGCACGAAGCCGAACTCCTTGGTGTTCCAGAGGATGATCTCCTCGCTGAGACGCGAGAGATCGATGCCGATCTGGGCGCAGATGAAGGCGAACTCGGCGACGACGTCGCGCGCCGCGGTGCCGTCGATGGAGTTCTCGAGCGGGTCGCCGAGACCGAGCTCGGCGGCCACGAGGCGCGGATCGAGGCCGAGCGAGGATCCGGCGAGCGCTCCCCCGCCGTACGGCGAGGCGCTCGCGCGCCCCGACCAGTCGCGCAGTCGCTCGAGATCGCGCACGATCGGCCAGGCGTGGGCGGCGAGCTGGTGCGCCAGCAGCACCGGCTGCGCGTGCTGCAGATGGGTGCGGCCGGGCAGGATCGCATCGGGGTGGTTGCGGGCCTGCTCCTCGATGGCGTCGAGCAGTTCGAGCAGCTGCGACCGGATGATCGCGGCGTGGTCGAGCAGGTAGAGCCGCACGAGGGTGGCGATCTGGTCGTTGCGGCTGCGACCGGCGCGGAGCTTGCCGCCGAGCTGCACCCCCGTGATCTCGATGAGCAGGCGCTCGAGGGCGGAGTGCACGTCCTCGTCGTCTTCGGCCGGCAGTGCGCGCCCGTCGGCCACGCGCACCGCGAGCTCATCGAGGGCCGCGCGCATGTCGCGCAGCTCATCGGCGCTCAGGTACCCGGCTGCGGCGAGCGCCGAGGCGTGCGCCTTCGAGCCGCGGATGTCGTACTGCGCGAGCACCCAGTCGAACTGCGTCGACTTGCTCAGCGCGGCGAGCGCCGGCGACGGGCCGCTCGCGAAGCGTCCGCCCCACAGTGCGCCGGCCTCGGCGGCGCGGTTGCCGGTCTCGTCGTGCGTATTCTCAGTCACTTGCTCTCCTCCAGCAACCAGGCCATCAGCGCCTTCTGCGCGTGCACGCGGTTCTCCGCCTCGTCCCACACCACGCTCTGCGGGCCGTCGATCACCTCGGCGGCCACCTCGTACTCGCGGTACGCCGGCAGGCAGTGCAGGAAGATCGCGTCCTCGGCGGCGTGCGCCATCAGCTCCGGCGTCACGCGGTAGGCGCCGAAGGTGGCGATCCGCTCCGCCTTCTCGTCCTCGCGCCCCATCGATACCCAGGTGTCGGTGATGACGGCGTCGGCATCGCGCACCGCCGCAACAGGATCGGTGAGGATCGTGACGCTGCCGCCGGTCTCGGCGGCGATCCGCGTCGCGTCGGCCACGATGTCCTCGCGCGGGTGGTACCCGGCGGGGCCTGCGACGCGGATGTGCATGCCCGCGGTCGCGAAGCCGAGGAGATATGAGTGTCCCATGTTGTTGGCGGCATCGCCGACGTAGGTGGCGGTGAGGCCCGCGAGGTCGCCCTTGCGCTCCCTGATGGTCTGCAGGTCGGCCAGGATCTGGCACGGGTGGAAGTCGTCGCTGAGCGAGTTGATCACGGGCACGTCCGCGTTGGCGGCCATCTCCTCGAGGCCGGCGTGCGCGTAGGTGCGCCACACGATCAGCTCGACCATGCGCGAGAGCACCTTCGCGGTGTCGGAGATCGACTCCTTGCCGCCCATCTGAGAGTTCTTCGAGTCCATGATGAGCGGGTTGCCGCCCAGATCGGCCACGCCGACCGAGAAGCTCACCTGCGTGCGCGTGGAGGTCTTGTCGAAGATGACCGCCGCGGTCTTCTGCCCCTCGAGCGGGCGCCGCGCGAAGCGGTCCGCCTTCAGCGTCGCCGCGAGTTCGAGGACCTCGCGCTGTTCGGACGGAGTCAGATCATCGTCGCGCAGAAAGTGTCGGATCACGGGTCCAGTGTAGTCGGCGCGGCGAGGGCTTCAGGCGGCCTCCGCGTCGCTGCCCGAGTACAGTCCGATCCCGTGCGCGGCGCGCATGGAGATCGCGTACGCCATCGCGATGTCGGAGACCGCCTCCTCCCGCGGGAGGAAGGTCGAGGTGTGCAGCGCCGGCTCGTCCTCCTCGCGGCCGACGCCGACGAACATCATCACCCCCGGCAGTCGCTCCGTGTAGTAGGAGAAATCGTCCGCCCCGCACGATCGCATCGGCTCGACGATCTGCACGCCCCGGTCCTCGAGCGCCCGGCTCAGCGCCCGCGACATCTCCGGGTGGTTGTAGAGCACGGGCTCGCCGGAGATGATGGCCACGTCCGCGCTGCATCCGTGCGCCGCCGCCACCTCCGAGGCGACCTTCGCGAGCTCCGAGTGGAGGAACGCACGGTCATCGGGGTCCATCGTGCGGATCGAACCTCGGGCGCGCGCCTCGGAGGGGATCACGTTCGCGGCGCTCCCGGCGTTGACCGTGCCGAAGGAGAGCACCGCCGGGTGCATCGGGTCGATCCTGCGGTTCACGACCATCTGCATCGCGCCGATCACGGCGGCCATGGCGACGATCGGGTCGCGCGCGTGGTGCGGATACGCGGCATGCCCGCCGACTCCCCGCACCGTGATGCCGAACTCGTCGGCCGCGGCGTTCACCGCGCCCTCTCCGATGGCCACCCCGCCCGCGGGCACCCGGGGATGCACGTGGGCGCCGAAGACCTCGCGCACCCCGTGCCGCTCCAGCAGACCGCTCTCGCAGATGTCCCGGGCGCCGGAGGGATAGGCCTCCTCCCGCGGCTGCAGGATCAGCAGCAGCGCGACCGGCAGGTCCACCCGCTGCGCGGCCCGCGCGACCGCCACGGCCGCGGCGATGTGCACGTCGTGCCCGCAGGCGTGCATCGCCCCGTTGGTCGACGCGAAGGAGGCCCCCGTCTCCTCGGGGATCGGCAGCGCGTCGAGCTCGGCGCGCAGCGCGATCGCGGGGCCGTCCTCCGGTCCGATGCGCACGAGCCCTCCGGTCCCGGCCACCGGATCCCAGTCGGGCGAGCCGAGCTCCTGCAGCACCAGGTCGCGGGTGGGCCCCTCGTCGCCGGAGATGCACGGCGCGCGGTGCAGCCGCCGGCGCAGTCGCAGCGCTCCGGGGAGCTCTTCGGCCACCGCCGCGAAGAAGCTGTCCCACGGGTCAGCCGTCGTATCCGTCATCATTCCTCCCCTGCCATGTCCCGCAACGACTCAATACGCTTCTGCGTAGACCCGATAGCGCTCCTGCTCGGGGAGGGAGGCGTGCCAGGAGAGCTCCGCCCGCTTGACGGTCAGGAACGTCTCGAGGAGCCGCGGCGGCAGCCACGACGTCACCGTAGCGTCCGCCTCCAGCCCGGCGAGCGCCTCGGCGAGGGAGGCCGGCATGCGGCCGTGCGAGGCGGTTGCGAGCCGTTCCTCGGACAGCTGCTCGGGGTCGCCCGACACGACCTCGGGGGCGGAGAGGCCCGCGCGCACGCCCTCCAGGCCCGCGCGGATGAGCACGCCCAGCGCGATCCACGGGTTCGAGGTGGCGTCCGCGCCCCGGTACTCGAGGTTGAACTGCTTGCGATGGTCGGCGCCGGGAGTGTCGAAGAGCGGGCAGATCCTGAGCAGCGCCTCCCGGTTGTTCTCGCCGAGGAACAGGCCGCCGACGCTCCAGCGCCCCGGTGCGAGCCGCTCGTAGGAGACACCGGACGAGGCCGTGAGCGCCTGGAATGCCGCCGCGTGCCGCAGCACGCCCGCGGCGAAGGACCCGGCTGCGGCGGAGAGGCCTCCCGGCCGCGACGGGTCGTAGGCGACGGGCGTCCCCGCGCCGTCGATCAGGCTCAGGTGGATGTGCACCCCGTTGCCGCCGCCGTCGCGCTCGACGATCGGGCTGAAGGTGGCGCGCTCGCCCTCGGCCCGGACCACGTTGCGCACGATCTCGCGCAGCAGGATCGCGCGATCGGCGGCCTGCAGCGCGGGAGCGGGAGCGAGCGTCACCTCCCACTGGCGGTCGCCGAACTCGGGCAGCCACATCTCCGGCTCGAGACCGGCGTCGCGCAGCGCCTGGAGCACCTTCGACCCGAGCGGCTCGTAGGTGAGCAGCGCCTCGAGGGAGAACGGCTTCCGGCCGGGCACGCGGTCGGCGTCGCGCAGCATGAACTCGTGCTCGAACGATGAGATGACCCGCAGGCCCGTCTCCTCCTCGAGGTCGCGCACGGCGTCGCGCAGGAAGGTGCGCGGGCAGCAGTCCCAGGGAGTGCCGTCGGGGTTCACGAGGTCGCCCAGCATCGCGGTCACCGGCTGTCCCCCGGTCTCGTTGGAGACCGAGGCCCGCGTCGCGGGATCCGGCATGATCCGGAGATCCCCGATCGACCCGAAGGGGTTCGGGGTGATGATCCGCCCGAACGGGTCGAGCGCCAGGTTCGCGGGCACCCATCCCGAACCCGATCGCTCGTAGGCGTCGATCTCGTCCGCGGGGAACGCGCGTCCCCGCACCTGGCCGACGAGGTCCGAGGTGAGGATTGCGGCGATGGGCGTTGTCATGTGGTCCGTCCTTTGCTGGCTGTCATGCGTCGCCGGCGCCGTCGCCGTCGATGCTCTTGTCGTTGAGGAGATCCTCGATGCCGTCGTAGCGGCGCACGCGATCGACCGGATCGGTGCCGAGCGCCTCGACCAGGGACGCGATGAGCGTCTCGACGAGGGCGAATCCCGGGGTGATCGAGTCGAAGGGCGAGGCCGCGACGACGGCGTTCGAGAGGAGGTAGTCGGAGTGCTTGGCCGCCGGCGACAGCCAGGGATCGGTGATGAGCACCGTGGCCGCCTTCTGCGCCTTCGCCTGTCGCATGAACGCGACAGTGGACTCCTGGTAGCGCCGGTAGTCGAAGGCCACCACGACGTCCTTCGCCCCGATGTCGAGCAGCGCGAATGCGCGCTCCTGCTGCGACGTCGGAACGTGCGTGACGCTGGGGCGCAGGTGCCGCAGGTGCATCGAGAGGTACTCCGCGAGCAGCCGGCTGAAACGCCCGCCCGTCGTCCAGACGCGGCGCTTGGTGTTGGTGAGCAGCGCGACGATGGCGTCGAAGTCCTCCATCGCGAGACCGGAGAAGGTCCCGGCGATCCCCTGCTCGATCACGCGCTGCGAATGCTCGACCGCTCCGTTCCTCGTCGCCTCGGATTCCCCGTACATCGTCGCCGGCGACGAGGTGCGGGCCGCGATCTCGCCGTGCAGCAGCTTCTGCATGTCCGGGTAGGAGCCGATCCCGAGTTTCGAGAGCAGCCGCAGCACCGTGGGCGCGCTCACGTTCGCGCGCTCCGCGAGCCGGTTCACCGGCTCGAGGCCCGCGACCGGGTAGTCCGCGAGAAGCGCGCGGGAGACGCGCTTCTCCGCCGGACTCAGCTGCTCGTAGGACTTCTTGAGCACCTCTGCGAGCGTCAGTGTTTCATCCATGTGAGAGATCCTGCTTCCTTCGACGTTGCGGCACACCGAGCTCTCGGATTCCCATGAGTCCTGTCGGAGCCTTGATCAAAGCCAGGATAAGGATCGCGGAGAGGACGAGGTCCGTCACCCCGCCGGGCAGCGCGAATCCCCCGGTGAACTGCCCGTCCTGCAAGCGCCGCAGCAGCTCCTGCAGCACGCTGATCGAGATCGCGCCGATCACCGCGCCGCTCGTGGAGAGGTAGCCGCCGAGCACGATCATGACGATGAATCCGAAGGTGAGCGAGAGGAAGAACGTCTTCGACGAGAAGGTCGTGAGGAAGGCCGCGTAGAGCGCGCCGCCGGCTCCGCTCACGGCGGCGCTGAGCACCCATGCCGTGGCTCGGTGGCGGCCGACGGCGATGCCGGAGGCGAGCGCCGCCTCCGGATCCTCCCTCGAGGCCCGGAGCTGCAGACCGCTGCGACTGTTCTTGTACCAGAGCGCCACGACGATCGCGATGCTCGCGCACACGAACGCCACGAGCGGGGTCGTCAGCTTCGGCAGCCCGATCATCGCCGAGGAACCCCGCGTCACCGCCGTCCACGAGTTGACGACCGTGAAGGTGATGACCAGGAGCGCGAGCGTCGCGATGCCCGACTGCAGACCGCTGAGCCGACCCATCGCCGGGGCGGTGAGCAGCGCGAAGAGCGCCGCGCACACGGCCGAGACGAGCAGCACGACGGGGAAGGGCGCCTCGATCTCCCGGAGGAACACGAGCGGCTCGGGCAGATTCGAGAACATGCTCTGCTTGAGCGCGGGCGGGATCGTCAGGTAGGCCGTGGTGTAGGCCCCGACCGCCATGAACGCGACGTGCCCGAACGACATGATGCCCGAGTTGCCCGAGTAGATCGACATGCCGAGCACGACGACCACGGCGACCAGGCTGCCGACGGCGACCCGCTCGATGATGGGGTCGGTGAAGGCGCCGAGCAGGGCGACGGCCCCCACGATCGCGATGAGCACCGCACCGGTTGCGAGCACCCGGTTGCGGTTTCGGCTGAACAGATTCATGACACACGCACCTTTACGCCGGAGAGCAGGCCCTGGGGCCGGATGACGAGGATTCCGATGACCGCCGCGTACAGGAAGGCATCCCGGAAGGCGATCAGGTCGGTGGGCAGGAACGTCTCGAGCAGCACCGTGGCCATGCCGAGCAGGAGCCCGCCGAGCGCGGCTCCCTTGAGGCTGCGCATGCCGCCGACCACGGCGCCCACGACCCCGATCAGCAGCGGCTGCAGGCCCATCTCGGCACCCACGGCGCCCTGCTTCGCCACCAGCACGATGGCGGAGACCGCGGCGATCGCGCCGGAGATCGCGAAGGCGCTCATGATGACGAACGAACCGCGTACGCCGAGCACCTTGGCCATCTCGAAGTCCTCGGCCGCCGCCCGCAGCTGCACCCCCAGGCTGGTCCGCTGCATCACGACCGCGAGCAGCGCGATCATCGCGGCGCTCAGCACGAGGGTGAGGATCTGGAGCATGCTGATGCGCGCGCCGAAGAGGGAGACCGAGTGCTGCAGGAAGGACTGCGGCGGGACGCCCTGCACCTTGGGGAGCGCGGTCATGCGCGCGATCGCCTGCAGCGCGGAGCTCACGGCGAACGAGGCGATCATGAGCGTCACCGGGTCGGCGTTGCGGAGCGAGCGGAATGCGACGCGTTCGGTGAGCACCGACACGACGACCGCCGCGATGATCGCGAGCGGCCAGCTCACCCACCACGGCGAGTCCTTGAGCATGAGCAGCACGACCGCAGCCGCCATGATGGTCTCGCCGTAGGCGAAGTTCATCAGGCCGAGGATGCCGAAGAGGAGCGCGATACCGAGCGTCAGGAGCGCGTAGAACGTCCCGAGGCCGAGCATGTCGACGATCAGCTGGATCCACATGGTCATTCCCCCCTCTCCGCGGTGTCGCCGAGCGGCGAGAAGCCCAGGTACTCGACGACCTCCGCGTTGGCGGCGAGCTGCCGCGCATCTCCGCTTCCGAGGATCCGGCCGGGCGCCTGGATCACGTAGGAGCGGTCGGACACGGCGATGGAGCGCACCGCGTTCTGCTCGACGAGCAGGATCGTGACCCCCTCCGCGTTCAGCTGCTGCACCACGTCGAAGATGAGGTCGACGATGATCGGGGCGAGCCCGAGCGTGGGCTCGTCGAGCAGCAGGAGGCGGGGGCGGATCATGAGCGCACGGGCGATCGCCAGCTGCTGCTGCTCTCCGCCCGAGAGCAGGCTCGCACCGCGGCTCCAGTACTTCCTGAGGATCGGGAAGCGTTCGAGCTGCGATTCGACGTCGGCGTCGATCTCCTGCCGGTCGCGGCGCGAGACGGCGCCGAGGCGCAGGTTCTCCCCCACGCTGAGCGAGGCGAAGACGCCCCGGTCCTCGGGCACGTAGGCGATACCCGCCGAGATGCGCGGCGCGCCCTTGGCGGTGAGGTCGGCATCCCCGTACCGGATGCTCCCCGAGAGCGGGGCGACGATGCCGGCGATCGATTTCAGGATCGTGGACTTGCCGGCGCCGTTCTGCCCGAGCAGGGAGACGATCTCGCCCTCGCGGACCTCGATGGAGGCGCCCTGCACGGCGACGATGGACTTGCCGTAGCGGACGAACAGGTCCCGTACTTCGAGTGTGGACACGATCATCATCCCTTTCCGAAGTAGATCTCGATGACCTGCGGGTCCTTGCGGATCGTCTCGGGATCCCCCGAGACGACGGTGCGGCCGCTGTCGAGCACGTGCAGGCGATCGCAGGTGCCCATGACCACCGTCATGTCGTGCTCGACGAGCAGGACGCCGAGTCCGCGCTCCCGCGCGAACGAGGCGATGATCCGGATCAGCTCGAGCGCCTCGGTCTCGTTCTGGCCCGCGGCCGGCTCGTCGAGCAGGAGGTACTTCGGTCGGAGTGCGATGGCCCGCGCGATGCCGACGCTGCGCACCTGGCCCGCGGGCACCGCGTCCGCGCGCACCTCCGCGAGCGCTTCGAGGCCCAGTTCCTCGATCGTCTCGACGGCGACGCGCCTCGCCTCGCGGCGCCGCATCCCCGCTCCGAGCGCGGCGGCCTCGATGTTCTCCTCCACGGTCAGCCTGCCGAAGACCTTGACGCTCTGGAAGGTGCGCACGAGGCCGGCGCGGGCGCGGCTGCGCAGCGGCTTCCGCGTCACATCGGCGCCGTCGAGCAGGATCCGACCCTCCGACGGCCGCAGCACCCCGCTCAGCATGTTCAGCGTCGTCGTCTTCCCCGAGCCGTTGGGGCCGATCAGCCCCAGAACCTCTCCCGGTTCGAGCCTCAGGCTGACATCGTCCACGGCTCGTACGCCGTCGAAGTGCATCCCTCCGTGCTCGAGCACGAGCGCCTGCTCGATCATCGGTCACCACCTCGATACGGGCGGTGCGGGCACGATCGCCCGGGTATCCCACACATCATCATGCGGTCTCCATTCCATTGGCGGATCGGGCCGTTCCGATCCGCTCGATGCCACCTAGCAGAGGTAACATGCTCTTGAGTACAGGAAGCAAATGTAACAAGAAGTACATCCTGAGAAGAGAGTACCGTACGTTACATTTACAGCACAACTTCAATTTTTCTATCACTTTGTTCGACCGCGGATCCCTTCCGCCGATTGGAGAGCCATGACCCCGCCCGCACTCCGAGATCGCATCGAGCGACTCCCTCTCATCGACCACCACGTGCACAGCGTGCTGCAGCGGGATCTCGCGGCGCCGCAGTTCGAGCTGCTGCTCACCGAGTCCTCCCTGCCGGCCCCCGAGGGAACGAGCCACCTCGACTCGCAGGTCGGCTTCGCCCTGCGGAGGCACTGCGCTCCGCTTCTCGACCTGCCCAGGCACGCCGACCCCGGGGACTATCTCGAACGACGCGCCCGCCTGGGCCACGAGGAGGTCTCCCGCCGCCTGCTGCGGGCGAGCGGCGTCTCCGCGTCGCTCATCGACACCGGGACGGTCGGCGGCGAGACCGAGCTCGCGTCGAACGAGTCGTTCGCCGGGCTCGCCGCCCACGAGGTGCACGAGATCGTCCGGCTGGAGTCGGCGGCCGAGGATCTCCTGAGCTCGGGGCTCGCCGCCGAGGACTTCCCAGCCGCCTTCCGCCGGGCGCTGGCCGATGCGAGCGTCACCGCCGTCGGGTTCAAGAGCATCATCGCCTATCGCTTCGGATTCGACTTCGAGCCGACGCGGCCGGGCGACGCCGAGACCGTCGCCGCGGTGCGCGGACTCGATTCCGCCGGCCGACGGCGCATCGACGATCCCACCGTGCTGCGCTTCCTGCTGTGGTGCGGCGCCGACACCGGCCTCCCCGTGCAGCTCCACGTGGGATACGGCGACGCCGATCTCGACCTCACGCGGTGCAACCCCGCACTGCTCATGCCCTGGCTGCGACTCCTCCCGGATACCGCGTCGCCCGTCATGCTGCTGCACTGCTACCCGTACCATCGCGAGGCCGGGTATCTGGCGCAGGTCTTCCCGCGCGTCTACTTCGACCTGGGACTCGGCATCAACTACTCCGGCGCGGCCTCCAGCGCCATCATCCGGGCGGGTCTGGAGCTCGCCCCCTTCGGGAAGCTCCTCTACTCGAGCGACGCCTGGGGCGTACCCGAACTGCATCTCATCGGCGCGCGGCTCTGGCGCGACGGCCTGGCGATCGCACTGCAGGAGTTCGTGGACCGGGACGAGTGGAGCCCGGAGGAGGCGATCCGCGTGGCCGGCATGGTGTGCGAGGAGAACGCGCGCAGGGTCTACGCGCTGTAGCGCGTGCGGGCCCCGGGGAAGACTCCCCGGGGCCCGCACGCGCCGCTCGTCGTCAGGATGCGGAGCAGGGGTTGCCGTCGCCCAGATCCGGCACCAGCGCGGCCGTGTGCTGCTCCACGAAGGTCGCCGATCCGCCGGTCACGTTCACGATCGACATCGGGAAGTCGATGATCTTGTGGCAGGTGTCCGAGAAATAGGTCATCTCGCCGATCGGCGTGTCCACCGGTCCGGCCGACTGCAGCGCGTCCCGCAGGCTCGCTCCCGAGCCCGTGTCCGCCCCCGTCAGCGCGTTCTGGATGGCCAGCATCATGTTGTAGCCGAGGAGCGCGTAGGAGCTGGACGGACCCGATCCGCTGCTCTCGGTGAAGTCCGCGACGAAGGCGTCGAGGTCCTCCTGAGTGGCCGCGCCCGAGCAGTACTCGTAGCAGGCGAACGCGGTGTAGTAGACGTCGCTCGCTCCGCCGAGGATGTCGAGCAGTGTCTGCCCGTCGAGCGCGTTGGGGCCGACGAGCGGCACGTCGATGCCGGCCTCGCGGATCTGCTTCATCGCCGTCGCGCCGGCCGGGTTCCAGCTGGCGACGTAGATGAAGTCGGGTGCCTCGGGCAGCGCCTTGATGCTCGAGATCTGCGCGCTCACGTCGATGTTGTCGCCCCCGGGGAAGCTGTCCTTGCCGATGATCGTACCGCCGAGCTCCTCGAAGGCGCCGGCGAAGTACGCGCCCGCCGACTTCGTGTACTCGATGCTCTCGTCCTGCAGCAGGTAGGCGTTCTCCCAGCCCTGATCGAAGGCCCAGGAGGCGCCCGTGGATCCCTCGACGTCGGATCCCGCATTCGCGGTGAAGCTGAAGTCGCCGATCGTCGTCAGGTCGGCCGTCTTCGGGTCGCCTGCGCAGATCGAGATCGCGGGCACCTCTGCGGCCTGCGCCGCGATGAGCGCCGGGGAGCTCAGGTCGAAGTCGCAGGGGGTCACGATCAGGTCGACCCCCTCCTGCAGGAACTCCTGTGCGACGACTCCGACGGTCTCGGGGTCCGAGGCGACGTCCTTCTGGATCACCCGGATCTGCTTGCCGTCGATCCCGCCGTCGGCGTTGATCTGATCCACCGCGAGCTTCGCCGCCGCACCGGGCTCCGCGTCGAAGCCGGCCATGTTGCCGCTCTGCGAGAGCGCGAACCCGATGGTGATCTCGTCGTCGCCCCCGCCGCTCTCTCCGCCGCCGTTCCCGGATGCCGAGCACCCCGCGGTGACGACGAGCAGGAGGGCGGCACCCACCGCTGCGGCCCCTCGCAGGCCTCTCGTTTTCCCGTTCATATTGCTCACTGCCTTTCTATACTTCGTTGAATAGAACCTGTTCGTTGCGCCCGGCCCCCTCCGCAGAGGTCGTTCGGGCACGCCGGATCACCCGGGGGCGCCGCATGGCGCCCCCGGATCCCGGACGTCTCCTCGGAAGCGGCCCCGATCAGACCGCCGCAGCCGCCGCGAAAGCGGTTCGCGCCGCCTCGACGGCGCGGTCGATGTCCTCCTCCGTGGTCGACGCGTTGAGTCGCCGATCACCCGTGGCCGACGTGGTCTCGAGCACCCCCTGCTCCAGCAGGGATGCCTGATACGCCGCGTATCGAGCCGTGTTCACGTCCATGGTGTCGCGGAAGTTCCGCGGCGCCTCCGCTCGGAAGTACACCGCCCACTCCGAGCCGATGCCGGTCACGACGGCCTCGACCCCGGCCTCCTCGATGGCGCTCGCGTATCCCGCGCGCAGCCGCTCACCCAGTGCGTAGATGCGGGAGATCGTGTCCTCGCGCTCCATGACGGCGAGCGTCGCGTTCGCCGCCGCGATCGCGTAGGGGTTGGCGTTGTAGGTGCCGTCGATCGTGGCCTCGCCCTGCGTGTACGCGCCCAGGTGCCCCATGAACTCGTCGCGACCCGCGAGCCCGGCCAGCGAATAGCCGTTGGCGATCGCCTTGCCGAACGCGGTGAGGTCCGGGACGACGCCGTTGACCGACTGGATGCCCCCGAGCGCGGCGCGGAATCCCGTCTTCACCTCGTCGAGCACGAACAGGACGCCGTGCCGCGTGCAGAGTTCGCGCAGCAGCTCCAGGAACCCCGGCTGCGGCGGAACGCATCCGAAGCTGTGCACGTAGCCCTCTGCGAACGCCGCGGCGAGCTCGGAGCCGTGACGCTCGAACGCGGCGCGCAGACCCGGTTCGTCGTTCCACTCGACCACGACGACGTCGCCGGTGACTCCGGGGTGGAGTCCCGCGCTGTTGACCGTGTCGAGCGGAGCGTCGCGCGTGAGGTCGGCCCGCGCCCCGCCCACGGCCACGTGATCGCTCCATCCGTGATAGCTGCCGTGGAACTTGAGCACCTTGACGCGACCGGTGGCGGCTCGCGCGATGTGCGCCGCATGCATCGTGGCGTCGGTTCCCGACGTGCAGAAGACCACCTTCTCCGCCGACGGCATCAGCTCGCACACCTTCTCGGCGAGCTCGATCTCGCCGAGCTGCGGCCCGACGCCGGTCAGGTCGCAGGTGTTCGCGGCCTCGAGCACGGCCTCGTTCACCCGCGTATCGGAGTGCCCCAGGATGATGGGGCCCCACGCGTTCAGGAAGTCGAGATAGCGGTTGCCCTCCTGATCCCAGAGGTAGGCCCCCTTCGACCGCACGAAGACCTGCTTCCACCCGAGCCGGTGCCCGGAGGACGCCCCTCGGGGGATGACCTTCCTGGCGTGCTCCCACTGGCGGGAGGAGGGTGTTTCATTCGACATCGAATTTCCTTTCATTGACCGTCGTCCGTCATGCTCTACACGAGCGATCCGCTGCGATACGCCGCGCTCAGGCGCTCGGCGAGCATCACGACCGGGAGGTGGGTGTTGGCGCTGGGCACCTCGGGCAGAATCGACGCGTCCCAGACCGCCGCTCCCTCGAGTCCGTGCACGTTGCCGAGTTCGTCGACCACTGCGGCAGGATCTTCAGCGCGTCCCATGCGCGCCGTCCCCACCGCGTGGAAGTAGTCCCCGACATAGGCCGACAGCCAGCGATCGAAGAACTCGTCGTCCTGCAGCGCCTCGATCGGGGTGCCCCGCTCGTCGATGAAGGCCTCCTCCACGATCTCCGAGAAGGCGTCGCCCGCGAGCACCTCGGCCACGGCATCGATCGCCTCGCGCATCGCCTGACGGTCGTCCGGGTGCGTCAGCATGCCCTCGTCGACGATCGGAGGCGCGAGCGGACGCTCGGGGTCCAACCGCAGGGATCCCTGCGATCGCGTGCGCATGACCGCGGCCATGAGGAGACCGTGCGCGGGCGGCGTGCTCGAGATGAGCTCGCCGTGCAGCGGCAGGAGGTGCAGGTCGCCCGAGCCGACGGACGAGGAGAGCCGCATCACCGAGCCGATGCAGGGGATGCCCCGGTTCGCCGAGCGGTACTCCGGCGTCATCGAGAAGTATATGGAGGCGGCCGGGTGGTCCTGCAGTCCTCGCCCCAGCCCGTCGCGGTCGACGCCGCTGCGCATGAGGATGCACGGGCTCTCGAAGACTCCGGCGCAGAGGATCACCTGGTCCCCGAGTATCTCCTCTCCGCTCGCGAGGCGCACGCCCCGCACGCGGTTCCCCTCGAGGATCAGCCGGTCGACCTGGCTGTCCGGACGGATCACCAGATTGCCGCGGTCGCGCGCCGGGTCGAGCCACAGCTCGAGCGACGAGCGCCGCCCCTTCCGGTTGGCGGTCCGGTAGAGCCGCGCGCTCCCGTCCTGGGCGGTGTAGGCGTCGACGTCGTCGCTCAGGCCGAGAGCGCTGCCGGAGTGCAGCAGGGCGCGGTCGACGGGCGTCAGCTCATCATCGGTCGAGCGGACCAGCGTCGGCTTGAGCTTCGCGAACCACGGCTGCACCTTGGCCCAGGACCACTCCGCGAGTCCGTAGCGCTCGGCGTAGTCGTCGTAGTCCTGCGGCAGACCGGGAAGCGCGAGCATCGCGTTGGTCGATGCCGATCCGCCGACGCCGCGCCCCCGCTGATAGAGACGGGACTCCCCGCCCTGCACCTTGGTGGCGAAGAGATCGGGGTAGAAGACGTCGCGGTGCGCCAGCGCGTCCATCCAGTTCAGCGACTGCAGTTCGGGATCGTGGCCCCGATCCCCGCCCGCCTCCAGCAGGATGACCGTGCGGTCCGGATCCTCCGTGAGACGGGCGGCGGCCACGCACCCTGCGCTGCCGGCTCCGACGACGATGACGGTTTCAGTCACGAGCGGGTTCCTCCTTCGAATGTTCTCGGATCGGGCGCTACTGCGTCGGGGGGACGAAGAAGTCGCTGTTGAGCACCATGAGGTCGTCGCGGGAGAGCTCGTGGATCGAGCTCTTCCCGATCCCGTACAGGGTCTCCCGGATGCCGTTCCGCAGGATGTCGAGCACCGCGTAGACCCCGGCCTCGCCCGAGACCGCCAGTCCGTAGAGGTAGGCGCGGCCGACGAAGACCGCCTTGGCGCCGAGCGCGAGCGTCTTCACGACGTCGGAGCCCCGGCGCACCCCGCCATCGGCCATGACCTCGATCCGATCGCCGACGGCCTCCACGATGTAGGGGAGGTAGCGCAGCGGGGACGGGCTGCCGTCGATGTTGTTGCCGCCGTGGTTCGACACCGAGATCGCATCGGCGCCGAGGTCGACCGCGAGTTTGGCGTCCCGGACGGTGTTGATGCCCTTCACCATGAAGGGACCGCCCCAGAGCTCGCGGATCCACTTGATATCGGCCCACGTCGGCGCCGGCGTGCGCTCGAACTCGGCCCAGGCGGTGCCGAAGGTCGGGATGTCCTTCTTGTTCTCGCCCCAGAGATTGGGCACCTTCACATCGGGGATGCGTCCCTGCGCCAGGAACGTCGAGAACCAGCGCGGGCGGGCGAGCGCCGACGGGCCGAACGTCAGCATCGTCTTGAGCCCCATGTTCGAGGGCGGCGAGGGCGGCACGCCCCAGTCGCGGCGCGGAGTGTGCGACCAGTCGAGCGTCACGATCAGCCCCTTGGCGCCCTGCTCCTTGGCGTCGAGCACCCGCTTCTCGATGTCGGCTTTGGAGCCGACCCAGTAGAGCTGGAAGAAGACGTCCGGATTCACCTTGAGCAGGTCGGCCAGCGAGTCGGTGGCCCACGAGCTGAGTCCCATCGCGGTGCCCTGCCGGGCGGCGGCCCGCGCCGCCGCGACCTCGCCGCCCGGGTGGATCGCCTGGGCCCCGACCGGCGACACGATGACCGGCAGGTCGATGTCCACGCCCATGATGGAGGTGCCCATGTCGAACGACGTCGGGCGGTCGAAGATCGTCGGCGAGAAGCCGAGTTCGGTGAAGGCACGCTCGTTGTCCTCCGGCGTCAGGCCCTTCTCGTTGCCGGCCTTGACCGCGAGCCACACCGGCTTCGGGAGCCGTCGCTTCGCGAGGCGCTCGGCTTCGGCGAGGTTCTTGAACGGAACTCGTGTGCTCATGTCTTGTCTATCTCCATTGATTCCATATCGCCGCGACGCGGCGCAACCGCAGCGGCTTCGATCGCGACCCCGTTCTAACCAACGTTAGATCAAGGGGCCTGCACACCACTATCTATCATTGGTTAGAAGTTTTCAAGAGAAACATTTTGCTTGAATGCATCTGGAATGTAACAATCATAAAACACAGCGAAATCCCCAACGATGGAGTCCAGCGATGTCGCAGCAGCCGCCCGATCAGACGATGACCCCGTACGCCACGGCGCTCGGCGCCCAGGCGAAGCGCGACACGGTGAACCTCATGGTCCCGGGTCACGGGGCCACGCCGAGCGGGCTCTCCCGGGATCTGAGCCTGTTCTGCGGCGAGCGCGCCCTCGCGATGGACATCCCCCCGCTGATCGACGGGATCGACGTCGGTCCGGACTCGGCGTTCGTGCAGTCCACCCGCCTCGCCGCCGAGGCCTGGGGCGCACGACGCACCTGGTTCCTCGCCAACGGCGCCTCCCAGGCGAACCGGATGGCGGCGCTCGCGCTCGCCGGCCTGCACTCCGGAGACACCGTGCTCGCGCAGCGCAGCGCCCACTCCAGCTTCACCGACGGCGTGCTCCTCGGCGACCTGATCCCCCGGTTCGTCTTCCCCAGCATCGACGCGGAACGCGGGATCAACCACGGCGTCGATCCCCGGGCGCTCGACGAGGCGCTGGCCCTGGCTGCGGCCGACGGCGCCGCGATCGCCGCGGTCTACGTCATCACGCCGAGCTACTTCGGAGCCGTCGCCGACGTCGCCGCCCTCGCCGAGGTCGCGCACCGGCACGGGGCCCCGCTCGTGGTGGACGGCGCGTGGGGATCGCATTTCGGCTTCCACCCCGACCTCCCCGAATCGCCCGCCCGGCTGGGCGCCGACCTCACGGTGTCGAGCACCCACAAGCTCGGCGGCAGTCTCACGCAGTCGGCCATGCTCCACCTCGGCGACGGCCCCTTCGCCGATGCGCTCGAGCCGATGCTCGACCGGGCCTACATGCTGACGCAGTCCACGAGCGCGAGCGCCCTGCTGCTCGGCTCCCTGGACGTGGCGCGGCACGCCCTGGTGCACGGCGGTGCGCTGATCGGCGACACCCTCGCCGCGGTGGAGGAGCTGCGGGACACGATCCGCGACGACGGCCGCTACACGATCATCTCGGACGGATTCCCGGCCTTCCCCGACATCGTGGCGCACGACCCGCTGCGGGTCTCCATCGCCGTCTCGGCCACCGGCCTCAGCGGTCACCGGGTGCGCGACATCCTGGGCGCCGACCACGGGATCTATCTCGAGATCTCGACGGCCCAGGCGGTGGTCGCGTTCATCGGGCCGGGCAAGCGTCCCGATCTCGCCCGGTTCTCACGGGCGCTCTTCGAGATCGCGGATCGCGCGAGCGCGCCGGATCCCGCGGGGCTCGACTTCCCCGCGCTCCCGCAGCCCGGGCGCATGGCCATGCGCCCGCGCGCCGCCTACTTCTCCCGACACGAGATCGTGCGCGCGGCGGATGCCGTGGGCCGCATCTCCGCGGACTCCCTCGCCGCCTACCCGCCCGGGATCCCCAACGTCATTCCGGGCGAGGAGATCACCGCGGAGACCGTCGCCTTCCTCCAGACCGTGGCCGCGTCGCCGATCGGCTACGTCCGCGGATCGCTCGACCCCGCGCTGTCGCTCTTCCGGGTGGTGGCCGAGGGACCCTGATCCCCCTCGCGACACCCGCCCGGGATCCCCGGCCGCCCGGAACCCTCCGCGCGTTCCGCCGGCACCGCCCGCGCATCTCCCCCGTTCCCTGTCCTGCTCCCCGCCCCGCTCCCCGCAGCGGGGATCCGCCCGCCGCGGACGGACCGATCCGGAATCCACCTGGCACCCGTTCAGGCCGGCGTGGGAGAGTGGAGTCGACGGACCCGAGGAGGCACGGATGAGAGTGGCGGCAGCGTTCCTGGCGGACGCGGCGAACGTGCGCGAGGGCACGCTCGGCGTGCTGTCGGGGTTCATCAACACCATCAACCGCGAGGAGTACCCGGCGCCGCTGGGCGCCACGCTCGTGGTGGTGGTCGAGTACGACGAGAACGAGGCGCGGCGCGGGGATCCCGAGCGCACCTTCCGCGCGCGCTGCGAGCCCGCGGTCGGCGGCGGCGAGATCTTCAGCCTCGAGGGCACCTTCA